>NZ_CAMZMY010000002.1:0-290947 GCF_947311895.1 Pseudoalteromonas sp. PAR1
GCTCAGTTGGTTAGAGCACATCACTCATAATGATGGGGTCACAGGTTCAAATCCCGTCTTAGCCACCATTCTTTCTTTAGAATGGCTCTGCAGGAGTTTAAGCTGCACTCAATGAAGAGTTTAAAATAACTACCAGTACTTTTAGTACGAATGATGCGGGAGTGGCGGAATTGGTAGACGCGCTGGATTTAGGTTCCAGTAACTTCGGTTGTGAGAGTTCAAGTCTCTCCTTCCGCACCATGTTCTTGATAAGAACTCAAACTATCAAATTATTCTTTGTTGGGATATCGCCAAGCGGTAAGGCAGCAGGTTTTGATCCTGCCATTCCCAGGTTCAAATCCTGGTATCCCAGCCACTTTCTCTACCAAGAGAGTGAATAAGAAAACTCAAGCTAAGAGTTTAAATTAGCAAACCCTATGATGCGGGAGTGGCGGAATTGGCTGGTGTCTTGATTAGACGCTGGATTTAGGTTCCATTACTATACACTTGCATCACACTATGTGCGGGAGTGGCGGAATTGGTAGACGCGCTGGATTTAGGTTCCAGTAACTTCGGTTGTGAGAGTTCAAGTCTCTCCTTCCGCACCATGTTCTTGATAAGAACTCAAACTATCAAATTATTCTTTGTTGGGATATCGCCAAGCGGTAAGGCAGCAGGTTTTGATCCTGCCATTCCCAGGTTCAAATCCTGGTATCCCAGCCAACTTACTTCCCTTTCTAATTTCTAGTTCCTGATTTCATATACCTAACTTCATATACTTAACTTCATATACTTAACTTCATATACTTAACTTCATATAGCTAACTTCATATAGCTAACTTCATATAGCTAACTTCAAATACCTAATTTCCAACTGAAAAAATAGGCTTCAATAATAAAGAACCACAAAAATTAACTTTTCTGCAACTTTTTAATGACAAAAGTACCCTTATTGATACTCTAAATGTGCTCAAAAAACGAGCTAACACTCTAATAAGGAAAGTTATATGAAAAAGTTATTTACAATTTTAACTCTAATAAGTGGTCTATTCACTGCTAATGCTTTTGCAAACTCTGTATCATGCTACGTAGATACAATGGCCTACGATAACTACACCCAGAATCGTTGTTTTGGTGGTGAGACTAATCCTAACTGGGCACCAAAGGTTGCTTTCAAAGTTAATACCTCAAAAGATGTTTCACGCGTTGAGTGGGTATTTAGTGGTACTTATAATAGTGCAAGCGTTGCTGATTGTACTGGCACTACTTGTATAGTCGATGTATTCAAGGTTGAAAGCTCAGTAAGGGGATGTGTAGATAAGATTTATTACACCGACTACACTTGGGCTGATGTAAATTGGTGTGCTGATGCAGAGTATATGTACTCTAGAAGTGGCACTTGGAATTAAGATAGCTCGTAAAGTACAAGTGCTACCAAGGCACTTGTACTTCAAAATTAAAAAATATCAATATGGCGTTCTAACTTAATGTCCCGCTTATCGCATATTTCAATACCCAATTTTTTGCAGGGCCTTTATTATTGGCTAATTTCAAGAACTTGCTCCGCGCCCAACTGAGTGGTTTTATTTCATTTGAAAAACCAAAATAGCATGCATCCATCATACTCATCATGAGTAAATTCGCATGACGACGTTTTTTCTCATATTGTTTTAATAATTGATGTTGACCCACGTCTTCTTGATCTTCCAAAATATCCGCCAATGCAACCACATCTTGAAAGCCTAAGTTTACGCCTTGACCTGCAAGAGGATTAATTGTGTGCGCTGAATCACCCACAAGTACTAAACGCCCTTGTGAGTAGTCATTGGCGTGTTGTCTGGCAAGAGGGAAGACAGCATGCTCAAGTAATTCAAAGTCACCCGGTAGTTCAGGGAAATGTGCAATGAGCTTTGCTTTAAGTTCTTCATTAGAAAGTTTTTGCCATTGCTTTAAAACTGCTGCGTCGTGGTAACAAATTAAATTTGCATAAGGTGCTTGCATAGGTAAAAACGCGACAGGTCCGGTTGGAGTAAATTGCTGCCACGTTTTTACTTGTTGAGGAGCATCCAGTTTTATTAATACACCCATACAATGTTGAGCATACTGCCAACCAGTTACACCTAATCCAGCTTTGGTGCGCAATTGTGATTGACCACCATCAGCCGCAATGACTAAATCTGCCGTATAGTGTGTATCACCATAATGCAGAGTGATTGAATCGTCAGTTTGATTTATATCGGTTACAGGAGTCTTTTGCTCGATAACCTCAATATTGTAATCAGCAAATTGTTGCCATAGACTCGCCTGAATTAAGCTATTTTCAATTAAATGGCCTAAATGTGTCTCGCCAATATCTTTACAATCAAATAATAAGCTCTCGTCTTGCTGTTGATACGCTTCTAGTTGTTGATAAGGTGCGATTCGGTTTTTACGCAATAATGGCATTGCCCCAAGCTCATCAAGTAGGTGCTCTGAAAAACGATTAATAGCCGAAATACGAATATCCACTTTATCTGAGCTAAGAATACTATCCGCATCAATAAGGTGCTTTTCAATAATCGTGACATCACTCCCCTGCTGCGCCAATTTTATGGCTGTAGCAGAACCTACCATGCCACCTCCAACAACAATTATCTTATTTTTATTCATTTAATATTCGCTCATTTGGCTATTTAAATACCCGGCAAATTGTAACGTAATTCAATAAACAGTGTCAGTGCATTTAATACTTAAGAATTTCAAATCAGGGACTTGTTTGATTTCACACCACAAAGATTAAAACTATACTTGGATCTGTGCGGGTATCCAGCTAAAATACGCGTCCTTTAAGTCGGCATAATTGCCACTTAATCCTGTTTCTAACACATTTTTGTGTCACTACCGAATTGAAAACGAGGCTATATTTCAATGAGTAAAAAGCTGCATATTAAAACCTGGGGTTGTCAGATGAACGAGTACGACTCTCAGAAAATGGCTGATCTACTAGATGCGACAAACGGCTATCAGTTAACTGAAGAAGCTGAAGACGCTGACGTGATCTTACTCAATACCTGTTCAATCCGTGAAAAGGCACAAGAAAAAGTGTTCCATCAGCTTGGCCGTTGGAAGTTATTAAAAGATGACAAGCCAGACTTAATCATTGGTGTTGGTGGTTGTGTTGCATCGCAAGAAGGTGACTCAATTCGCCAACGCGCGCCATTTGTTGATGTGATCTTTGGCCCGCAAACATTACACCGCTTGCCAGAAATGATTAAGCAAGTGCAAAGTGGCGACAGCACATCTGTGGTTGACGTTTCATTCCCTGAAATTGAAAAATTTGACCGCTTACCTGAGCCAAAAGCAGAAGGTCCTACTGCATTTGTATCAATCATGGAAGGTTGCTCTAAGTACTGTACTTTCTGTGTAGTACCTTACACGCGTGGTGAAGAAGTAAGTCGTCCTTTAGATGATGTGCTCCTTGAAGTTGCGCAACTTGCAGAGCAAGGCGTGCGTGAAGTAAACCTTTTAGGTCAAAACGTAAATGCGTATCGCGGTGAAACACACGACGGTGAGATTTGTTACTTCTCTGACCTACTACGTTATGTTGCAGCGATTGACGGCATTGACCGTATTCGTTACACCACCTCGCACCCGGTAGAGTTTACACCAGACATCATCGATGCTTACGCTGATGTGCCAGAGCTTGTTGATCACTTACATTTACCAGTACAAAGTGGCTCTGACCGTATTCTTAACCTGATGAAACGTGGTCATACAGCGCTTGAGTATAAATCGACGATTCGTAAATTACGTAAAATTCGCCCTAACCTAAGCATGTCATCAGACTTCATCATTGGTTTCCCTGGTGAAAGTAAAGCTGATTTTGAAGCAACTATGAACCTTATCAATGATATCGGTTTTGATATGAGCTTTAGCTTCATCTACAGTGCGCGCCCTGGCACACCTGCTGCCGATTTACCAGACGATGTGACTGAGCAAGAGAAAAAAGAGCGTTTATACCTATTACAAAACCGCATCACGCAAATGGCGCAGCAAATTAGCCGCCAAATGTTTGGTACTGAACAACGTATCCTGGTTGAAGGTCCTTCTAAGAAGAACCCGATGGAATTACGTGGCCGTACAGAAAACAATCGTGTAGTGAACTTCGAAGGCCCTCACTCAGTGATCGGTCAATTCGTTGATGTACGTATTACTGAAGCGTTGCCAAACTCTTTACGTGGTGAATTAATTCGTACAGAATCAGAGATGAATTTACGTCGTGATGTGGCGCCATCAGCAATTTTAAATAAAGCTGCCGAAGCTGAAGCCGCAGCTGCCCCTAACGAAATTGGCGTTGCTACTTTCGTACCTTAGGGAGACACTGGTGCTGGCACTGCCAGCACCCATGAATAGGAAGTAATTTTGAGTAATCAATTAAAAACATTAGAGATTTATTTAGAACCTGCCGACAACAAACGACTCTCTTCTTTATGTGGTCCGTTTGACGAAAACATTAAACAAATTGAACGCCGCCTAGGTGTTGAAATTGCCCACCGTGATAATTTTTTCAGAGTCACGGGTAAACTTCATTGCGCCGCAGCCAGCGTTGAAATCTTAAAAAACCTTTACATTGACACTCAACCTATTCGTGGTCAAATAGGCGAAATTGAACCTGATGCAGTGCATTTAGCAATTAGCGAATCGAATGCCCTAGAGCAAGATGAAAACCCGAGCGTGTACGGTAAAGACATGGTGATTAAAACACGCCGTGGCGTTATTAAACCACGCAACGATAACCAAGGCGTGTATGTTGCTAACATCCTGCATCACGATATTACCTTTGGTATCGGTCCCGCTGGTACAGGTAAAACTTATCTAGCCGTTGCAGCTGCTGTTGATGCCCTCGAGCGTCAAGAGATTCGCCGTATTTTATTAACGCGCCCTGCAGTTGAAGCTGGTGAGAAACTAGGCTTTTTACCGGGTGACTTAAGCCAAAAAATCGACCCGTACTTACGCCCACTTTACGATGCTTTATTCGAAATGCTGGGCTTTGAGCGTGTAGAAAAGCTAATTGAGAAAAACATCATTGAAGTGGCCCCACTTGCTTACATGCGTGGTCGTACATTAAATGATGCCTTTATTATTCTTGATGAAAGCCAAAATACCACAGCAGAACAAATGAAAATGTTCTTAACCCGTATTGGTTTTAATTCAAAAGCAGTGATCACAGGTGATATCACACAAGTTGACTTACCACGTGGTGCTCGCTCTGGGCTTCGTCATGCTATTGAGGTATTAAACGGCGTAGATGAAATTAGTTTTAATTTCTTCCAATCACACGATGTCGTGCGCCACCCTGTTGTTGCACGTATCGTAGAAGCCTATGAGCGAAATGATGAAGCTGAGCGTTTAAAGCGCGCAGAAAAGCAACGTGCAAAAGAAGCACAAGCAAACCAACAAGAAGCAAACTCGTGACCGAATTAGATTTACAAATAGCCTGTGAGTTTGACGACTTACCTAGCTTTGAACAATTCCAACTATGGGCTGATAAAGCCCTTAGTAACTACCGTGAAGACGCTGAGCTTACTATCGTCATAAGCGACGAAGCACAAAGCCAGCAGCTCAATAATGATTACCGTGGAAAAGATAAACCGACTAATGTCTTATCGTTTCCATTTGAAGCACCACCGGGTATTGAGTTACCTTTAGTGGGTGATTTGATCATTTGTCCGGCCATTGTTTTGGCCGAATCTATTGAGCAAGAAAAGACCTTTCATGACCATTTTGCCCATATGGTGATCCATGGATGCTTGCATTTACTTGGATTTGACCATATAAAGGACGAAGATGCACTCGAAATGGAAAGCATAGAAAAGCAATTACTTGCTGATCTGAACATCGCAGACCCATATCGAGACGATATTTAAATTTACGGAGCAATTAGACGCAATGAGCGACGACAACTCGCAATCTAGCCAGGGTTCTTCTGGCAAAACTTGGTTGGGCAGAATAACCCAAATGTTGCAAGGGGAACCCCAGAATAAAGAAGAGCTGGTTGAAGTAATTGCCGATGCGCAAGAACGCGACCTTATCGACCCTGAAACCAAAGAAATGATCGAAGGAGTACTTGGTGTATCTGAGCTTAAAGTTCGTGACATCATGATCCCTCGCTCGCAAATGGTTACCTTAGAGGTTGATACACCACTTGAAGAACTGTTACCTATGATGGTTGACTCAACACATTCACGTTTCCCAGTGGTGTGTGAAGATAAAGACCATGTAGAAGGTATTTTATTAGCAAAAGATCTATTACCACTTATCTTAAACAAAGATGAGCAGTTACCTTCTTTGCGTGATTATTTACGCCCAGCAGTAGTCGTACCAGAAAGCAAACGTGTTGACACACTGCTTAACGAATTCCGTCAACAGCGATACCATATGGCAATCGTCATCGATGAATACGGCGGCGTGTCGGGTCTAGTAACCATTGAAGATATTCTTGAAATCATCGTTGGTGAAATCGAAGATGAGCACGACGAAAGCGAAGACCAACAAGATATTCGTCAAGTAGCTAAACACGTTTATGCAGTACAAGCACTGACTGAAGTTGATGACTTTAACGAGTATTTTAAAACCGGTTACAGCACCTCTGATGCTGACACCATAGGTGGTATTGTTTTACACGCATTTGGTCATATGCCAAGTCGCGGTGAAACAATTGATATTGATGGCCTGCAATTTAAAGTCACCAACTCAGATAACCGTCGCATCTTACAATTGCAAGTCACCATTCCTAAGGCTGATGATAACGACAGTGAAGAAACTGCTAACTAAGCTAAGCCTTATTGCAAAAGATAAAAAAGCCTGGCTCGCACTCATTGCGGGCCTCTTTTTAACCTTAAGCTACGCCCCTTATAATCTTTGGTATATTGCCTTTCTCTCTCTTGGCATACTTATCTATTGCATTAATCCGCAGGCAAATGGTAAATCGGCCACTAAGCAAAGTGCTAAGTATGGCTTTATCTTTGGTTTAGGCTGGTTTGGTGCAGGTATTAGTTGGGTGCATGTATCAATAGCCACCTTTGGCGGTATGCCATTAATTGCATCGATTTCATTGATGGTGCTACTTTGCGCTTACTTAGCCTTGTATCCTGCACTAGCAGCTTGGTTGACAACCCGCCTTGCTAAAGGGCCCTATAGCTTTATCTGCTTGTTGCTTGCCAACTTTGCGGTTACAGAGTACTTACGTGGCACTTTGCTAACAGGCTTTCCTTGGTTGAGCTTTGGTTATACACAAACCGACAGCCCACTGAACTTTTTAGCCCCTGTGATTGGCGAGTTTGGTATAACACTTGTTTGCGTGCTCATCGCGTTTTCACTCTTTCGTTTGCTAGGTAAAGACATAAAGCCGTTAATCGGCTCTGTGACCTTGTTGGCAGGCTTATACGTAATTGCGAGTAATAGTGCTTTACAGTATCAAGATAAAACAATTAAAACAGTTTTAGTACAAGGGAACATTAAACAGCATTTACGATTTGAACCGTCAGAGTTTTGGAATACTATGAGTAAATACCAAGACATGACGCGCCTACACTGGAATGCTGACCTCATTGTTTGGCCAGAAGCTGCTGTCCCTGAGCTTGAAGCCCTATCAACACAATACCTAACCGGTCTTGATAGTGCAGCAGCTTTTAACAACACAGCCCTGATCACCGGTATCGTGGATTATCAATACGACACCCGTAATATTTTTAATACCCTCATCGTCTTAGGTAAAAAAGAGCAAGATGATAGCGAAGGTCATTATCAGTATTTAGGTAAAAATCGCTATCAAAAGCACCAATTATTGCCTATCGGTGAGTTCGTGCCATTTCAAGAATTACTGCGTCCAATCGCCCCACTGTTTGATTTACCTATGTCGTCATTTACTCGAGGCGATGAAGTTCAAAACAATCTTCAGGCGAACGGCTTACATATTTTACCCGCTATTTGTTATGAAATTGCTTTTGCTGATTTAGTGCGTGGTAATTATCGCAGTGATTCAGACATTTTATTCACCGTTAGTAATGATGCGTGGTTTGGCGACTCCCATGGCCCGCATCAGCATATGCAAATAGCCCGTATGCGTGCTCTAGAATTACAGCGCCCGCTAATTCGCGTAACGAATAATGGTATCAGCGCCGTTTACGACCCTATTGCTAAATCACAGTTGAGCATGCCGCAATTTAAAGCTGATGTACTTGAAGCCAATATCACCTTAATCAAAGGCGATAGTCTTTATAGTCAATATGGTAATTGGCCGGTATGGATTGTGGTGATATTACTCAGTGCTGTGGCTGTGTTTATCAGGGTTAAGAAATAACAAATAAAAAAGGCTTCAATATGAAGCCTTTTAAAATTTTAAGATTCTATCTTTATCAATTCGACATCAAATATTAGCAATGAACCTGCTGGAATGCTGCCTACCCGTTTACTGCCGTATGCAAGCTGCGGTGGGATATAAAAGGTAAACTTATCCCCTTCACTCATTAGTTGTAAGCCTTCGGTCCAACCAGCAATGACTTGATTTAAACCAAAGCTGATTGGCGAGTTTCTGACCACTGAACTATCAAATACGCTGCCGTCTAACAGCGTACCATGATAGTGAACCTTGACTTTACTGGTGGCACTTGGTTTTGCCTCATTGTCGCCGCGATGCTCAATTTTGTACTGCAGCCCAGATGCTGTTTCATGAACATCGTCGGCTTTACTATTGTTCGCTAAAAAATCCGCCGCTAGTTTTTCATTTTCAAGGGCTTGTAGCTTCGCCTTTTTGCTATTTTTAAAAATTAAAAAGCAAAAAATACCGATGATCAGTAAAAGTAATAAATTAATCATTCTGCGTCCTTCTCATCATCATTGTCGCCATTTACGATATCAGCAATATTGGCAAGCCTTGCTAAGGCTAGCGCGTTAATAGAACCATCAGGGTAGCCTTGTGGGGTCATTTCACCTGCGTCTTTATCCATTAATAAGCTCAATGCTTGATCAACGGTTTCAACGGCATAAATGTTAAAGCGTCCTTTTTCAACGGCATCGAGTACTTCATCATCAAGCACCAAGTTCACTTGATTAGATTTAGGAATAATCACCCCTTGCTCACCGGTTAAGCCACGCATTTTACAAAGCTTAAAGAAGCCCTCTATTTTCTCGTTTACACCACCAATTGATTGCACATCACCATGCTGGTTAATTGACCCTGTCAGTGCGATAGACTGGCTAATAGGTAAGTTAGTAATGGCTGATATAAGTGCACACAACTCAGCTAGTGAGGCGCTATCACCATCGATATAGCCATAGCTTTGTTCAATTGCGATATTCGCACTGAGTGTCAGGCTAAATTGCTGAGCGTACTTGTTACCCAAGTAACCGGTTAATAGCATCACCCCTTTTGAGTGAATGGCTTTACCCAGCTCAGCTTCACGTTCAACGTCAATAACGCCATCAGCACCCGCGTACACAGTGGCAGTAATGCGTGCCGGTGTACCAAATGAGGTATCGCCAATGTGCAGCACGGTTAAGCCATTCACTTTACCCACTGCGTGACCTTCAGTAGCAATTAAAATTTGCCCCTCTTTGATATCACTGAGCATGGTTTCAGATATTTGCCCTGTTCGATACTGCTTACCAACAATGGCCTCGTCTATGTGATGAGCATCAATCACTGTTTGCTCATCTTGTTTGGCATAAAAACTAGCTTCTGCCACTAACTCTAATACATCAGCAAAACGAGCTGAGAGTTTATTATGATGCTCAGCTTGGCGATAACTAAACTTTAATAATCTCGCCATCGCCGCTTCATTCACAGTACAATTAAGTGTTTGCTGACAATATTCAGTTACCTTGGTAATAAACTGATACTGCAGCTTATCACTACTTGGTAAGTAGTAATCAAAGTCAGCGAGTACACGAAATAACTCAGCAAACTCTTCGTCATATTCACCTATGGTGTAATAAAGCTCTCGCGACCCTAAAAGTACTATTTTTACATCAAGTGGAATAAGCTGCGGGCGTAATGTAAAGCTACTTCCTACTGAGCTGTCTTGGTAGGGTAAGTCGTTTTTGATTTGATGGGTTTTCAAAGACAGTTTTAAGCCATCCCACACTTGCGGGTTAGACATAACTTTCTCTGCATCCATGATCAAATAACCACCATTAGCACGGTGTAATGCACCTGGTTGAATTGAGCGATAGCTGGTGATGAGTGACCCTTGCGACGTTGCATATTCAATCTTGCCAAAGATATTGCCAAAGGTTGGGTTCGGCTCATAGACTACAGGCGCAGCATCGCCTTCTTTGTATTCCACTAAAATATTTGGCGCAAAGAAATCTGTGAGCATACCTTTGCGGTCAAAATCTTCTTTATTTTCGTCGTTGTCATCATCGTCGAGCCACTCTAGTACCGCATCAATGATTTCTTCACGAATATCTTTTAGATAACGAAGAACCCCAATATGTGTTGCATATTTATGCTCAAGCGCTTTAAGAAGTGGTTTAGTAGCAAGTTCTGCTGTTGATTTTTTAAGGTTACGCAGTTTTTCTGATGATTCACGCTTCCAACGTGGTAGCTCAATCAGCGCTTCGATTAACGCATCTTCAAGCTTTTCAATGACTTCATAAAACTCTATACGAAGCGGCTCTTCAAGAGCTGCAAATTCACTATCACTCAGTTGCTTACCGTCAATAAGTGGAGCAAAGCCAACCACACCATTTTCTTCAATGAGAGCCACGCTTTGCTCAAGAGCAGCAATTTCTACTGCAGTTATAGCTGCATCGTAGGTGTCGGTAAACTCGCGATCAATTGATTTTTTCTTACGCTGATACCCAGGGTTATCAAATGCCGCAGGAAAAGTATCAAGCACTTCATCAATAAACGAGTCGATATCATCGGCAAGCTGCTTCGATTGCCCTGCTTGCATAAACAGCGCAATTGGCTCACGGTGATCGTCGTAGTTATTTACATACAACCATTCGTTGGGAGTTGGGCGGCCTTTAGAATGGGCTGTGAGTTTATCTTTCACTAACGTGTAGCGACCGTGTGCCGCTTCACCCATCACATAAACATTATAACCCGGAAGTTCCATTCCCAGAGAAAAGTCGAGAGCGCTTTGTGCTCGTTGCTGGCCGATAAAAGGGAGTGCTTCTGGATACGGGTTTTGCATGCAAGTGGCAACATGGCTTGCAGAAATCTCTGGCGCTAGCGCAGAAACAGGTAATGGGATTAGTTTTTTTGTCATTCTAACTTCTTATTTCCCAGTCTTGACTGGGCATTATAGGTAACGCCCAGCAAAAGCCTGCGTCACTGATTTAAGGTTGTAATGCCTTACGGCGAAAATAAATACCGCCACATTCAGTACAAGGAGTAATTTGCGTAGCATGGTAAACATCGTAACTATGTTGGCAATTTTTACATACTAATGTGCCCATGGCTATCCATTCTCCTTCTTGATAGACACCATCGTGTTTAAAATCTTGATTAAGGGCATGCCACTCTAACTGGGTTTTATCTTCAATATGCGATAACTCGTACCAAAGCGATTCCTTAAGTTCAAGCCAAGCCAACGAGTCATAATGCTCATCATTTTCTTTGATGTGATCAATATCGCGCTTAAGATACTCTCGATATTGGCTAAGCTTTTCTTGTCCTAAATCTTTAAGTGCTTGCTCTGATTCAACAAATTTATCTATTGCATCCTTTAATTCATTGTCTTTTACATCTTTGATCCATTTAGTTAAATCAGTGAGCCAAGATTTATAGTCTGCCATCGGTTACTCCTTCAAAAATGATGAAAAATCAATCGTTATTCTAGTTGAGTATAGGTTAACCTGCCCTGAAAATATATTTCCAGACAAAATTAATAAAAGCGCCTATTTGCCGCTGTGATTAGCGTGTATTTTGAGTTATCCTTATCGACAATTTTTTATTAATTTGCAAGAAGTCTGGAATCGTAGATGCAAGAGCAATATAACCCGCAAGACATAGAGTCAAAAGTACAAGCCTACTGGGAAGAAAACCAAGTATTTAAAGTCACTGAAGATGAGAGCAAAGAAAAGTATTACTGCCTTTCTATGTTCCCATACCCAAGCGGCCGACTCCACATGGGTCACGTTCGTAACTACACCATTGGTGACGTAGTATCACGCTTCCAACGCTTGCAAGGCAAAAACGTAATGCAACCTATGGGTTGGGATGCGTTTGGTCTACCTGCGGAAAATGCAGCAATCAAAAACAACACTGCACCTGCTAAGTGGACATACGAAAACATCGATTACATGCGCAACCAGTTAAAGCAACTGGGTTTTGGTTACGACTGGGATCGTGAAATTGCGACATGTCATCCAGAATATTACAAATGGGAACAGTGGTTCTTCACTAAGCTTTATGAAAAAGGCTTAGTTTACAAAAAGATGTCAACAGTTAACTGGGATCCAGTTGACCAAACAGTACTTGCCAACGAGCAAGTTATTGATGGTCGTGGTTGGCGTTCAGGTGCCATTGTTGAACAAAAAGAGATTCCACAATGGTTCATCAAAATCACTGATTACGCACAAGAGCTATTAGATGATTTAGATAAACTTGATCACTGGCCTGAGCAAGTTAAAACCATGCAGCGCAACTGGATTGGTCGCTCTGAAGGTTTAGAAATCGAATTTAAGCGTGCTGATAACGACGATACATTCAGTGTTTATACAACGCGCCCAGATACCTTCATGGGTGTGACGTACGTTGCTGTTGCAGCTGGTCACCCAATTGCACAAGAAGCAGCTAAAAACAGCGACGCTGTAGCTATGTTTGTTGATGAGTGTAAAAACACGAAAATCGCTGAAGCAGACATGGCAACCATGGACAAAAAAGGTATTGCCACTGGTTTTTACGCAATTCACCCATTAACAGGTAAACAAGTACCAATTTGGGTCGCTAACTTTGTATTAATGGATTACGGCTCAGGCGCTGTAATGGCAGTACCTGCACACGACCAACGTGACTACGAGTTCGCAACAGCATATGGCCTTGAGATTGCTCAAGTTATTGCACCAGCAGCTGACTCTGAAGAAACAGTTGATTTAGACAACCAAGCTTACACTGAAAAAGGCGTGTTAGTTAACTCAGGTGAGTTCGACGGTCTTGAGTTTGAAGCGGCGTTTAATGCTGTTGCAGATAAACTAGAAGCACTGGGTGTAGGTGAGCGTAAAGTGAACTTCCGTCTACGTGACTGGGGTGTTAGCCGTCAGCGTTACTGGGGCTCTCCAATTCCTATGTTAAGCGACGAGAACGGTAACGAGCTTGCTGCAACTGAAGACATGCTACCTGTTCGCTTACCAGAAGACGTGGTAATGAATGGTGTAACTTCACCAATCAAAGCTGATCCAGAGTGGGCTAAAACAACGGTAAATGGCGCACCTGCATTCCACGAAACAGATACTTTCGATACCTTCATGGAATCATCATGGTACTACGCGCGTTACTGTAGCCCTCGTTTTGACGAAGGCATGATTGAGCCAGGTGCTGCAAATTACTGGTTACCAGTAAACCAATATATCGGTGGTATTGAGCATGCGATCTTGCACTTACTTTACTCGCGTTTCTTCCACAAATTATTACGTGACTTTGGCTTAGTAACTTCAGATGAGCCATTTGAGCGCTTACTATGTCAAGGCATGGTATTAGCAGATACTTTCTACCGTAAAGATGAGAAAGGCGGTGATATCTGGATTTCGCCAACAGACGTACAAACTGAAACAGACGACAAAGGCCGTGTTGTTAAAGCGTGGCACAAAGAAGATGGCGAGCCGGTATTCTCTGCAGGCATGAGCAAAATGTCGAAATCGAAAAATAACGGTATCGACCCACAACAAGTTATCGCCCAGTACGGTGCAGATACAGTGCGTTTATTCATGATGTTCACGGCGCCACCAGAGCAAACCCTTGAATGGTCTGATTCAGGTGTTGAAGGTGCAATGCGTTTCTTAAAACGTATTTGGAAATACGCTGTTGATGTAGAAACAGTAGGCTATCAAGCGCTTGATAAGTCAGCATTAAATAACGACCAAAAAGTACTTCGTCGTGAACTTCATAAAGCAATTGCAAAAGTGACTGATGACGTAGAACGTCGTCAAACATTCAACACTGCAATCGCTGCAATTATGGAAATCTCGAACAAGTTACTTAAAGCACCGCTTGCCGATAAACAAGATGTGGCAATTGCTAACGAAGCGCTTGAAGCATTACTTATCATGCTTGCGCCTATCACGCCGCATATGTGTCATCAATTATGGCAAGACCTTGGCAAAGAAGGCGACATCTTAGATGCAGCATGGCCAAAAGTTGACGAATCAGCACTTGTTGAAGATGAGAAGCTAATCATCGTACAAGTTAATGGTAAGCTTCGTGCTAAGTTAACAGTGCCTGCTGATGCAACTAAAGAGCAAGTTGAAGCATTAGCATTTGCTGAAGAAAACGTAACTAAGTTCACTGATGGTGCAACCATCCGTAAAGTGATTTACGTACCTGGCAAACTACTTAACGTGGTTGCTAACTAAGATGGCAGCGCTTCAAGCACTGAAAAACGGACTAGCCCTTGCGCTAGTCTGTTTACTGCTAACAAGTTGTGGCTTTCATTTAAAGAAAGCCTCAAACTTGCCTGACGACTTGAAAGTGATCACCCTGGTCGGGGATGATGAAAAGTCAGCATTATTCGAGTTAGTCGAAAAAGAGCTTATTGCGAGTAAAGTTGAGCTTAGCCAAGGTGGTAAACACCCAGAGTTAACGATCCACAAAGACCGTTTAGAGCGTCAAATCTTATCATTATTTGATAATGGTCAGGTTGCCGAGTATGAACTTGCCTACAGTGTAAGCTATACCCTTAAGCGCCCTGGACAAAAAGCCATTAACCAGCGCTTTGAATTGTATCGTAACTATCAAGACGACCCAGATAATGCTCTTGCAAAAGCAAAAGAGCTTGAGCTGCTATTAAGCGAAATTCGTAAGCAAGCCAGTCGTCGAATTGTTCGTGAGCTATCACAACTGTAATGCGTTGTTATGCAAATCAACTACCTAGCCAATTGAAAAAAGGCCTTGCGCCTTTTTACATGGTGTTTGGTGAAGAGCCCTATCAAATTACACAATGTGTCATGCAAATTCGTCAAGCCGCCAAACAGCAAGGTTTTGACGAGGTAATCAAATTTACCCTAATGCCAGGGTTTGATTGGCAAGAAATTGTAGCTCAATACCAAAGTATGTCACTGTTTAGCGCTCGTACCTTAATTGAATTTGACTTAAACGAGCAAAAACCAGGTACTCAAGGTAGCCAAATATTTAAACAACTTGTTGAACTTACTAATCCTGACACTATTTTGGTATTGAAAGGTGCTAAAGCTGGTCAAGATGTTCAACGCAGTGCATGGTTTAAAGCTTTAGATAAGCAAGGCTTATTTGTACCTTGTTATCCCCTAACAGGTAACCATTTAAGCCGTTGGCTAGACGAGCAATGTTACCGTTTAAATTTAAACTTGCACAATAATGCAAAACAAAGCCTGATTGATGCCACTGAAGGTAACTTACTTGCATGCCACCAAGAACTTGAAAAATTATCTCTATTATATGGCAGTGAGTTAGTAGACCAGCAGGCCGTAATGCAAGGTCTTCTTAATCAATCAAAATTTGATATCTTCGATTTGAGTGATGCTTTATTAACCGGCAATGCAGGTCAAGCAGTCAAAGTAATGAGTAAACTCGCTACTGATAACACAGAAGCAATGAGTATCTTTTGGGCCATTAATAAAGAAGCCACTAACTTACTTGCAATGCAACACGCTCGCCTAAACGGTGCCAATATGACTGACTTATATCGGCAGTTTAATATTTGGAAAAACCAACAAGCAACAGTACAGCAGGCATTAAACCGCCTGCAAATTAGTACTCTTGAGCAAATCATCAAACAATTAGCCGAGTTTGATGCTGCCTACAAACAAGGCAACCTTGTTGCGCCTTATCAAGCCTTAACACACCTTTGCTTAGTATTTTGCCAACCACTGGCAATGCCATTACCTTGCCACCCTGTTTTAGATTAGAGTTGTATAATGATTGCTATATTTGGTGGAACATTTGACCCAATTCACTTAGGCCACATCAATATGGCCGAGCAATGCGTTAAACAGTGTCAGCTTGATACGCTGTATTTTATGCCCTGCGCTATTCCTGCACATAAAGCTAAACCGGGGATCAGTGATGAGCACCGTATCAACATGCTCAAACTTGCAATTGAAGACATCCCTTATTTCACGATTGATTACAGAGAACTTAATCGTTCAGGTGCCTCTTATTCATTACTTAGCTTGCAAGAATTAAGAGCTGAGCACCCGACTACGCCCATTATTTTTTTAATCGGTATGGACTCATTCATTAGCCTCGACAAATGGTTTAAATGGCAAGAAATTGTCACACTTTGCCACATAGTCGTGTATCAAAGACCGGGGCAAACCTGTAATGTCGCTGGTGAATTGGCTCATTACAAGGAACAGGCATACACTGATAACCTTGCTGAACTAAAGCAACAACCTGCAGGTAAGTTATTCTTTTTAAATGGCTTACAAATAGATGCCGCATCAAGAGAAATCAGAAAAAAACTGCATTCAAATAGTGAAATAACGGAACTTTTACCGACTTCAGTCAGTCAATACATCGCACAGCATCATCTTTATCAAACAGATGAATAAATGCTGCCTGCGTGATAAAATAACAATTAAGATTATTTATTTTTGAGAAAACACTTTGGATTCTAAACAACTACTCGCATTTGCCCTTGATAAAGTCGACGACATGAAAGCCCGTGATGTGGTGCAACTTGATGTTCGTGGAAAGTCAGATATTACCGACTATATGTTAGTATGCTCTGGTAACTCTAAACGCCATGTTCAATCGATTGCTGATCACGTTGCAAAAGAAGCACGCCACGCTGGTGAAGAACCCCTTGGTTACGAAGGTCAAGATGAAGGCGAATGGGTGCTTGTTGACCTAGGTGATGTAGTAGTACATGTCATGCAAGACCAAACTCGCGACTTCTATGATCTAGAGAAACTTTGGGGTTAACCCTTGCAAGGACATAGGTAAACCATTTTGAAGATACAATTGATTGCCGTTGGTACTAAGATGCCAGCATGGGTTGAAACTGGATTCACAGAATATCAGCGCCGTTTCCCGCGTGATATGCCGCTTGAGCTTATTGAAATTCCTGCCGGTAAACGCGGAAAAAATGCGGATATAAAACGTATTTTGCAACTTGAAGGCGAAAAAACCTTAGCAGCAATACCCAAAGGCAATCGCATTGTTACTTTAGAAGTAACAGGTAAGCCAATGGATACTCATCAACTGGCTAAAAGCATGGAAAAATGGCAGCTTGATGGCCGTGATGTTAGCTTACTCATTGGTGGTCCTGAAGGCCTTGCACCAGAATGCATTGCAGCTTCTGAGCAAAAGTGGTCTTTATCAAATCTAACACTACCGCATCCTTTAGTGCGTATTATTGTTGCCGAAAGCCTTTATCGTGGCTGGAGCTTAAATAATAATCACCCATACCACCGCGAGTAGTTAGTCAATGCGAAAACACAGACCCACAATTCGAGACCACTCGGCTGAAGCTAATTTATTTGCTCGCCGTGCGTTTGTGGGCTTTGTGTTTGTTACCTTATTAATTGGTGTCTTATTATCAAACTTATATAACATTCAAGTTATCGACCACCAAGACTACCAAACACGCTCTAATGATAATCGGATCAAGGTTATTCCAATTGCCCCGAATCGGGGTCTAATTTATGACAGAAATGGCGTTTTACTTGCTGAAAACAAACCTGTATATAACCTTGAAGTCATTCCAGAAGAAACAGATAACCTAGATCAAGCATTAGAAGATGTTCAACAAATTATCGATATCAGTGAACAACAAAAAGAAGAGTTTTTAGATGATATCAAACATAATCGCCGTTTTAAGAGCCAAGTCCTTAAAGCACGATTAAACGAAACTGAAGTTGCCAAATTTTCAGTTAATCAGCACAAATTCCCTGGTTTTAGTATTGAAGCACGACTAGCTCGTTACTACCCTTATGGTGATACTTTAACTCACGCATTAGGTTATGTTGCCAAACTCAATAAAAAAGAGCTGGCAAAATTAGAAGCCGATGACCAAGCAACAAATTACCGTGCTACACATGATATAGGTAAGCTAGGTATCGAGAAATACTATGAGCAATTACTTCATGGTGTAGTTGGCTCACAAAGTGTAGAAGTTAACAACAGGGGTCGTATCATTCGCACTTTAAGCATGACCCCACCAGAGCCAGGCCATGACTTGGTACTTACTCTGGATATAGGCTTACAACAAATTGCACAGCATGCTTTAAAAGATATGCGCGGCGCTGTCGTTGTGCTCGACGCAAAAGATGGTGGCGTGCTGGCTCTTTACTCTAACCCAAGTTACGACCCAAACTTATTTGTTCATGGCATCAGTAGTAGCGACTACAAAAAGTTATTGAACCCAGATCGCCCTCTTATAAATAGAACCACACAAGGTCGTTACGCACCAGCTTCTACGGTCAAACCACATATGGCCATTTTAGCGCTAGAGGAAGGACTTGTAACCGAGCAAACACAAATGTGGGATCCGGGCTTTTTTCAAATTCCAAACGTTGAACATAAATGGCGTGACTGGAAACGTTGGGGTCATGGCCATGTTGACGTTTATCGTGCTATTGAAGAGTCATGCGATACTTATTTTTATGACGTGGCGTATCGCTTAGGCATTACTAAAATCAGTGATTTTATGTCTCAATTTGGTTTTGGCGAACTTTCAGGTATTGATATTCATGAAGAAACCTCTGCGATTATGCCATCAAAAGAATGGAAAGAAGGCCGCTTTAGAGAATCGTGGTGGCGTGGTGATACAATTTCAGTGGGTATTGGCCAAGGTTATTGGACCGCAACACCGATGCAAATAGCCAATGCGACGAATATTTTAGTTAATCGCGGGATTGATCACCCACCCCACTTAGTGCAAGTGGCTAAAAAAGAAAATGAAGTCACTCAAATAAACAACGATGAAAAGCCACCCGTGGTGCTAAAAAACCCTCACCATTGGCAAATAGCGCTTGATGCAATGCACAACACAGTACACAAAGTCACTGGCACCGCCCATAAAGCATTTAAAGGTGCCAATTATGACCCTGCTGGTAAAACCGGTACCGCGCAAGTAGTTAGCATTGCTCAAGGTGAACGTTATGACGCTAAATCACTTAAAGAGCGTCAACGCGATAACGCAATTTATGTTGGCTTTGCACCTTATAATGACCCACAAATTGTGGTTTCTGTGGTTGTAGAAAATACCGGTGGCGGCAGTACCGTAGGTGCGCCTATTGCTCGTCAATTGATGGATTATTATTTTTCAGCTAACCCTCTGCCTGTTGCACAAAGTGATGCGCCATGATCCCATTAAATAAAAAACGCTCTATCTGGCAACGCCTTCACCTTGATTTACCGCTCCTGATAGCGTTAATGCTCATGATGGTAGGCAGCCTAACCATTGTTTACAGTGCCAGTGGTCAAGACCCGGCTATGATGATCCGCCATGCCACACGGATGTTTGGGGCGATACTAGGCATGTTTATTCTTGCGCAATTTTCGCCAAACACGCTAAAAAGAATGGTTATTCCACTTTATTGCGTGGGCCTATTAATGCTCATCGGGGTACTGCTATTTGGTGTTAGCTCTAAAGGTGCGCAACGTTGGCTAGATCTTGGTATTACTCGATTTCAGCCATCTGAATTAATGAAAATTGCCGTACCTATGATGGTCGCATGGTATATCGGCCGCAACCATTTACCACCCCGCATTATCCATCTAATCATTGGTTTTGCGATTGTGATGGTGCCTACCATCCTAATCAAAGAGCAGCCTGACTTAGGAACATCAATATTGATCGCCAGTTCAGGTATTTTTGTATTGTTTTTGTCAGGCCTAAGTTGGCGATTAATCGGCTTTTTTACCGCTACAGTAGCCATTGCAGCTTGGCCATTTTGGCATTACGTTATGCTCGACTATCAAAAACAACGCGTATTAACATTTTTAGACCCTGAAAGTGATCCTCTTGGCTCTGGTTATCACATTATTCAATCGAAAATAGCAATTGGCTCAGGCGGAATTGAAGGAAAAGGCTGGCTGCAAGGTACGCAATCACAACTTGAGTTTTTACCCGAGCGACACACTGACTTTATCTTCTCTGTTTTAAGCGAAGAGTTTGGCTTATTTGGAGTGTGTTTATTACTGTGTATGTATTTATTCATCATTGGTCGTGGTTTATACATAGCGGTCAATGCCCAAGATGCCTTTGGTAAACTGCTTGCTGGCGCATTAACTTTAACGTTTTTCGTTTATGTATTTGTAAATATTGGCATGGTGTCAGGTTTACTGCCTGTGGTCGGTGTCCCTTTACCCTTGATCAGTTATGGCGGCACCTCTATGGTGACCTTGATGGCAGGATTTGGCATTATTATGTCTATCGCCACAGATAAAAGGATGCTTTTAAAATAATGACACATCGCGTTAGTTTTCTATTTGTTGCATTATTTTCTGTAATGCTCACTGCTTGTAGCTCGTCGCAGCAAGGTCGTTATGCTATGGAGCATGATGCAGCCCCGCTTCGAAAGCCTACCGAACTTGAAATGCAAGATGCAGTAGTAACAGCTGTAGTTAAGAGTGCCAGTGCGAGTCGACCTTATGAAGTTCGTGGAAAACGCTACACTCCCATGTTAGATGAAACAGGCTACTCTGAAGAAGGTATTGCCTCATGGTACGGTAGAAAATTTCATAACTATCATACATCTAATGGTGAAATATATGACATGTTCGCGATGACTGCAGCGCATAAAACTTTGCCATTACCCAGCTTTGCACGAGTCACTAATTTAGATAACGGTAAATCTGTCATTGTTCGCGTTAATGACCGCGGCCCATTCCATGACGACCGTATCATCGATTTATCTTATTCTGCGGCCTATAAACTAGATTATTATCGCCAAGGTACAGCGCGTGTTAAGGTTGAAGCCATTACCCTTAGCAATTCTGCCCCTCGTTTAAGTTACATACAGGTTGCAGCGGGAAGTACTCTTGCCAATGTTGAAGCGCTCGCGTTTCAACTTCGTCAGCAATATCATGTGCCAACAAACATTGTTGAAAAAGATGGAATCTATCGATTACGTCTTGGTCCAATAAAAGATGCCGCAGAAGCACAAACTGTTTTAGAAAAGCTAAAACAAAACCAATTTCAGAACGCGTTCTTGCTTTACAGTGAGTAAGACCTTTAGAATAGGTTAACGCGACATGTTTAACTTTAACCATTAATGAGTACGATGAAATCTATAAAATATAAAATCTTAAGTGGCGTTTGTGGCCTTGTTTGCACAGCGAGTGTATTTTCAGCAACAGCCCAAATCATTCCTGCCCCACCACAAGTTAATGCGAAAGGTTATTTCTTGGTTGATTTCACCACAGGTAAGGTCATTGCTGAAGGCGAAGCCGATACTAAGCTGGCACCTGCCAGTCTAACCAAGATGATGACCAGTTACGTCATCGGTACTGAAATTAAAGCCGGCAATATCTCACCAACAGATATGGTCACCGTGAGTGAAAAAGCGTGGGCAAAAAACTTTCCTGAATCATCAAAAATGTTCATCGAAGTGGGTAAGCAAATCAGTGTTGACGACCTTAACCACGGTATCATTATTCAATCAGGCAATGATGCGTGCGTAGCAATGGCTGAACACATTGCTGGTAGCGAAAGTGCATTTGCTGATTTAATGAATGCTCACGCTGAAAAGTTAGGCATGACAAACAGCCATTTCGTAAACAGTCACGGATTAGATACTAACGAGCACTTCACAACGCCACGTGATATGGCCACTCTTGGTGCTGCACTTATTCGCGATGTACCAGATGAATACGAAGTATACGCTAAAAAGTCATTCACTTTTAACGGTATTAAACAATATAACCGCAACTCTCTATTATGGGATGAAAGCATGAACGTAGACGGTATTAAAACCGGTCACACGTCAGAGGCGGGTTATAGTCTAGTGAGCTCAGCAACTAAAGACGATATGCGTTTAATCGCTGTTGTAATGGGCGCCGAAAGCGAGCGTGCTCGTAAAGTTGAAAGTAAAAAATTACTAAACTACGGTTTCCGTTTCTTTGAAACGATTACACCATATCAAGCGGGTGACAGCTTTGCAGAGCAACGCATTTGGATGGGTAACAAAGAAAATGTTTCACTGGGTATTTTAGAAGATACGCCAATCACCATCCCACGTGG
Source organism: Pseudoalteromonas sp. PAR1 (assembly GCF_947311895.1). NCBI lineage: Bacteria > Pseudomonadati > Pseudomonadota > Gammaproteobacteria > Alteromonadales > Pseudoalteromonadaceae > Pseudoalteromonas > Pseudoalteromonas sp. PAR1. The sequence continues at coordinate 22,353 of NZ_CAMZMY010000002.1, forward strand.
TCAGCGTAAAAACTTAAAAGCGAACTTTGAGCTTGATAAAACTCTAGAAGCTCCACTTGCTAAAGGTAGTAAAGTTGGCACCTTATTCTTGCAACTGGATGGTGAAGAAATCGCTCAATATCCGTTAGTTACACTTGAAGAAGTAGAAGAAGGCAGCTTCTTCAGCAAGATCTACGATTACTTACGTTTACAGATCATGTAATCTCAGATAAAAGTTTATAAACGCCTTGCACTGCAAGGCGTTTTTTTTTGTCTGAAAAATGATAGAATGCGCCCCATATCAGTCGCGCTGGGTCGAGTGCGTCGTAATTTAAGTCTGCTTACTGCCAAGAACTGGCCGAGAAAGTCTCGATTAAGCACACTCACTGTTTTGAGGAGTCACCGTCGTGGTTCAACCTGTAAAAGATACTAAGTTTGATGAGTATTTAGATTTCCCTTGCCCATTTACTTTTAAAATCATGGGCTTAGCAAACGTAAATCTAACAGACCAGATCCTAGAAAAGCTGCAACCAATTGCACCAGGCGATTATGCGCCAAAGGTAAAACCAAGCAGCAAAGGTAATTACGAGTCAGTCACGCTTGTGGCAACCGTTACAAGTAAAGAGCACATTGAAGAAATCTATAACGTGATCAGCAACATCGATGACGTACGTCACATGCTATAGGCTGATTACGGAGTAAGTCGTGAGCGAAAGAGAATTAATCGTTCGTCAATTAGGTCGTCAGCGTTACATGCCAATTTGGCAAAAAATGCAATCTTTTACCGACACCCGTGATGAGCACACAGCCGATGAAATTTGGCTTGTAGAGCACGAGCCTGTATTTACTCAAGGTCAAGCTGGTAAAGCTGAGCACTTATTAAATACCGGTGATATCGAAGTGATCCAAGTAGACCGCGGTGGTCAAGTAACCTACCACGGGCCAGGTCAGCAAATGATGTATGTACTGTTCAACTTACGTCGTTTAAACATTGGTGTAAGAGAGCTGGTAACTTGGCTTGAAGAGTGCATTATCGACACGTTAAAAGACTACGACATTGATGCTTACGCCAAAGCGGATGCACCGGGTGTCTATGTTAACGATAGTAAAGTTGCCTCATTGGGCTTACGAGTTCGTCGCGGCTGCTCATTCCATGGTTTAGCACTGAATGTAAATATGGACTTGAGTCCGTTTTTACGTATCAACCCATGCGGCTATGCAGGCATGAACATGGTGCAAACAACTGACCTTAATGGTCCGCAAAACCTCGAGCAAGCAGGTGCAGGGCTTGTAAAACACATGATTAAAAAGCTTAATGCTACTGTGGTTAAGCACACTGAAGGGTTTGAAACGAATGAATAAACCAGTCAAAATGGAACCAGGCGTAAAACTGCGTGATGCAGAAAAAATGGCACTGATCCCAGTTAAAGTTTTACCGACTGAAAAAAACGAAATGTTGCGTAAGCCAGAGTGGCTAAAAATTCGCTTACCTAAATCAACTGAACGTATTGATGGTATTAAACAAGCGATGCGTAAACATGGTTTGCACTCAGTTTGTGAAGAGGCTTCGTGCCCTAACCTATCTGAATGTTTCAATCACGGTACAGCAACCTTCATGATCTTAGGGGCTATTTGTACTCGTCGTTGTCCGTTCTGTGATGTTGCTCACGGTCGTCCATTAAAGCCTGATGCAGCTGAACCTGAAAAGCTAGCGCTTACTATTAAAGACATGAAGCTAAGCTATGTTGTAATCACCTCTGTAGACCGTGATGATTTACGTGATGGTGGTGCACAACACTTTGCTGACTGTATTCGTGAAATTCGTAAGCACAACCCAGAGATCACGATTGAAATTCTAGTACCTGACTTCCGTGGTCGCATGGATAGAGCCCTTGATATCTTAATCGAGACACCGCCAGATGTATTTAACCACAACCTAGAAACAGCACCGCGTTTATACAAATTAGCGCGTCCAGGTGCTGACTATAAGTGGTCACTTGAGCTATTACGTCGCTTTAAAGAAGCACATCCGAATGTGAAAACGAAGTCTGGCTTGATGGTAGGTCTAGGTGAAGAAATTAGCGAAATCGAAGAAGTGTTACGTGACTTACGCGAGCATAACGTTGATATGCTAACAGTAGGCCAATACTTACAACCTTCAAAGCACCACTTACCTGTTAAACGCTACGTGCCGCCAGCCGAGTTTGATGCATTAAAAGACTATGCAGACGAAATTGGCTTTACACATGCAGCCTGTGGCCCATTTGTTCGCTCAAGCTACCATGCTGACCAACAAGCAGCTGGTAAAGAAGTAAAATAATAGTTTTACAACTATTTAAAAGCCCGCATTAAGCGGGCTTTTTTATATTCCAAAATATCAGCGCCCATAACGCGCTAAGAACATTTTTACTGTTTCGCTTATTACTTTGTTATCTGAGTCGCCTTCTTGGCGCTCAAAGCCATACAGCAACGGGAAAAAGATCAGAGACTTTAACTGATACACAAACTGTTTTGCTGCAAACTCAACATCATCAATAGCTAAAACCTGTGCTTGCACACCTGCTTCTAAAAACGTCACTAGGTCGTGCATACAGCCCATGTTGTTACTCGCTAATGATTTTGCTAAATCGGGCTGCTGTAACATTTGCATAAAGGCGACTTTCGCTACTTTTAAAAACTCTTCAGAGGTCAAAAGTGCCACTTCTTGCTCGGCAATACGTGTTAACTGCTCTGCAATTGGTAAAGTAGCATCAAATACAACCGCTTGCTCTTGGCGAACTTTTTCAAACATAAACACTAGAATGGCTTGAAACAACACATCTTTATTTTCAAAGTGATTGTATACGGTACGCTTTGAGGCACCCGCTAAGCTTGCAACCTGATCCATACTTGTATGCTCAACACCCTGCTGAAAAAACAATGTTTCAGCTGCATTCAAAATATCTAATCGTTTTCTCTGTGATAATTTCATGGACCCCTCCGATAAGGGCTACTAGTGTAACGCAAAAATAAAAAATGCACTAGATAGTTTACTTTTATAGCAAATCATGAAAAACTACACCGTGCAGTTTACTTATGGTGACGATATGAAATTTCTAAAATGGCTCGCAATCGCCACTCTATGCATCGTGATAGGAGTGTTTGTTATGAATAATCAATTAGCTGCTGAAGGCGTGAGTGATAACAGCCACTCTGCGCAACTGGCTGATGGCAAGTTCCACAATAGTGCTGAAGTAGAAAGACCCAGCTTCAAGAAAACGTTAGCTATCTTCAAACGCTTCATTACTGAAAAGAAAATTGATGCAGAGCCAAAGGGCGAGCTGCCTATGCATTCTGTTTCTCATGCTCAGCTTGAGCGTTTATCAAATGACACAGTGCATTTTGTAAAGCTAGGTCACTCCTCTATTTTAGCGAAAGTGTATGGCGAATACTGGCTATTTGATCCGGTATTTTCAGAGCGCGCTTCGCCTTTTTCATTCATGGGTCCAAAACGCTTTCAACCAACACCAATTAGTATTGAAGAATTACCAAGCATCGCGAAAGTGTTTATCTCACACAACCATTATGATCACTTAGATAAAGCGGCAATTAAACAGCTTGTTGATAAAACAGCCTCTTTTTATGTGCCATTGGGAGTCGAAAACGACCTTAAAAAATGGGGCGTTGATGAACAAAAAGTCCATAGTTTTGATTGGTGGCAAGAGCAAAATATGGCAAATAGCCAAATTGTATTTACACCAACCCAGCACTTCTCTGGTCGAGGTTTAACAGACGGCAATAAAACCCTTTGGGGTTCATGGGCTATTAAAATAAACGACAAGCGCTTTTATTTTAGCGGTGACTCGGGATATTTTGCTGGCTTTAAAGAAATTGGTAATCGTTATGGGCCGTTTGATATTACTTTTATAGAAACCGGTGCTTATGACAAAGATTGGGCTGATATTCACATGACACCAGAGCAATCTGTACAAGCTCATCTCAATTTACAAGGTGATATCATGGTGCCAGTGCATAATGGTACTTTCGATTTAGCATTTCATGCTTGGTATGACCCGCTCAAGCGTGTCACCAAAAAAGCACAACAGGAGCACGTATCGCTAAGTACCCCACTTGTTGGTGAGGTATTTAAAATTCAAGATAACGCAGTTGATAAAGCGTGGTGGTAAAATTGACAGGATGAAAGGTGCATTATTATCCTTTCATCCTGAATAATTAGTTACTTATAGACTCTTTCTAGACAGCCCCCTTCTCGTCCCATATAGTGGAACTCTGTGCAATCAACCAGAAAAACTATGACAACTCACTTAAAATACGCAAGTTTAGCGCTTGCCATTGGTTTATTCGGTTGCTCCGAGCAAGCAACATCAAGCGCTGATGAGCCAAGCGAAAAAAACCTTGAAGCCGTTAATATTGAGAATGTACGCTCACATATTAAAACCCTCGCCTCAGATGAATTCTTAGGTCGCGGTCCTTTAACTGAAGGCGAAACACTAACCATTAATTATTTAGCCGACGAGTATAAAAAACTCGGCTTAAGCGGTAGTTTTAATGGCGAGTTTTTACAGCCAGTTACCATGGCAAAACTCACTCCAGATCAAAACATGACCCTAAAAGTGGGTGATTTAAGCTTTAATGCTGGCAGTGATTTTACCGCCCGTACCCAACAAATTAACCCTGAAATCAACATTGATGGCTCTGATGTTGTGTTTGTTGGCTATGGCATTAATGCACCTGAATATAACTGGGATGACTTTGCAGATATTGATGTAAAAGACAAAACAATCATTGTACTTGTTAATGATCCAGGTTTTGCCACGCAAGATGATGCGCTTTTCACTGGTAACGCTATGACCTATTACGGTCGTTGGACTTACAAATATGAAGAAGGTGCACGACAAGGTGCAAAAGCGGTATTTATCGTTCACGAAACAGCCCCTGCTGCTTATCCTTGGAGTGTAGTAGAAAGCTCGAACACGGGTAGTAAATATACCTTAATCGACCAAGATAAAAATGCTTCTGACATCCCTGTAATGGGTTGGATTGATGAGCAAGCTGCAAATGAGATCTTTGCTCAAGCGGGGCTTGATTATCAAACAGAGAAAGCAAATGCACTAAAAGCCGATTTCAAACCTGTCGACTTAAAAGCAAAAGCAGCGCTGACTCTAAAAAGTGATATCTCTCAAGCACAATCACATAACGTTGTGGCAACACTAAAAGGCAGCGAAACTCCAGATGAGTACATTGTAATTGGTGCACACTGGGATCACTTTGGTACGAAGCAAACTGATGATGGTGTGAAAATCTACAATGGTGCTGTTGATAATGCTTCTGGTACCGCAGCAACAGTTGAAATAGCCCGTATCCTTACTGAAATGCATAAGAAAAAGCCATTTAAACGCTCTATTATCTTTGCCAACTTTACGGCTGAAGAAACTGGGCTTATTGGTTCTGAGCAATTCGCTACTGGCGAAATTGTACCAACCAAACAAATGGTCGCGTTGCTTAATATTGACGGTATGAACGTGCTAGATGGCGTTGACTACATATTGCAATACGGCAAAGGCATGTCTGAAATGGAAGACTACCTTGCAGATGCAGCTAAAGCTCAAGGGCGTCATGTAAAAATGGACCCTCGTCCTCAAAATGGATTGTTCTTCCGCTCTGATCACTTCTCATTGGCTAAACAAGGCGTGCCAAGTTTATTATTTATGAGCTTAGGTGATACTGATCCTGATTATATAGCCCATAAATATCACAAAGAAGCTGACGACTATTCACCCCAATGGTCTATGGGTGGTGTTAAGCAAGATATCGAACTGATCGTTGATATTGCAGCCAAACTTGCTAATAACGGTGACTGGCCAAAATGGAAAGCTGAGTCTGATTTCAAAGCGCGTCGTTTGCAAGACAAGCAATAACCTTCGCTTAGATACAAAACCGAGCTTCATTGCTCGGTTTTTTATGTACAATATGCCAACTTGCTAATTGATTAAACCAACTTAATTATTCTAACGTTACCCGCAGCTCTCTTGATTGAGCAACCCCTTCCTGCCGATGCTCAAATCCAGAATAATCCACATTTACACCGCTAAATTCAAATGCATAACCCCCCGTTTTGCCTTCTGAATCTATCATAGCTAATAGGGCGTTATTGTCTTTACCTGCAAAGTTAGTATTCTCGTACTTAACAAGATACTTAGCTTGTGCACCGATATAATATACGCAATACCCTACAAATAATTGATTATTATCATCATCAGTATAAATAACCCAACCAAATGAGCCGTCTGTCCCCATTGAACGCTGAGTCCATGCACGAGCAAAATGTGGCTCAATGCCTCCACTTTGAGGGTATTGCATTGTCCCTTGCATAGTACCACTTGTTTTATAACGCCATGTTTTGTTGGTGTTATTCACAATTTCAGGCACTATCTGCGTTGAGGCATTCCCTTCATTTTTTAGTATTTCAAACGCTGTATCGGCTAATTGAGTAAATACATCGGATACAGGTCTTCCATCGATTGATACATAAAGTGAACTCATTTTCCTTCTCCTAGTAAATTTTTAGCTAAACCCTCATGGTTCAGTTAAATAGTAAGATGGAGAAATTCACTTGTGTATTACAGATTATTACATGGCTTGAGTACAGAATGCTGTGCAGCAGACATAAAAAAACCGAGCTCGTTGGCTCGGTTTATTATTGGATAGTATTACTCTTTAATCTTAGCCTTTAACGAAAGTGCTTCTTCTTGAACTTCTTCTGGGCCATTTTCGATTACATCTTCAATGGCTTGTAATGCAGCATCAAAGTCGTCGATTTCAATATATGCCCTTGCAAGGTCTAGTTTTGCTGAGTATCCGCCACTTTCGGCATCAACATCTGTTGGGTTGTCACCTGCGAGTAATTCATTAAAATCACTAAGCCCTACATCCATATCAACCTCATCGTAAGGTTCATGGTCTAATGCTTCATCGTCGCTTTGCTCAAGTAACGAGTCAATATCAACAAACTCATCGCCTGTAGACTCAGGCTCTTGAGCTGCTGATACATTATCCTCAGGCTCTGGCTGTGCGTCGTTTTCAATCTGCAAGTCTTCATTTAACAGTGCGTTAAAATCAACATCAAACTCACTGGCATCTGCAATGTCGGCTTCATCTGGCTCTGCTAGCTCATTTAGCAGCGCATCAAAGTCTGTTTGAGTTAAATCAGCCATGAAATCATCGTCGATTTCATCATCAGATAACGTAGTTAAGTCATCACTGCCCACAATTTCTGATTCAATGTCTGCGATGGTGTCAGCTTCGTCTTCATGTTCAATATCGTCAAGGTCTAGCTCAAACTCCGCTTCGCTCTCAAGATTATCGCTATTATCTGCAGCTGTCGGCAGCTCAGACTCTGCACTTGTAACCACTGCATCATTTGACTCTGTTAAGTCATCTTCAGATTCTAGAGCATCTTGCTCAGTAAACTCATTATCTAGCAACAACTCATCGTCAAAGTCATCCTCTAACTGATTAAGTTCATTACCACCCGCCAGTGAATTTGCAAGATCTTGCTCTGCCTGACTTGGCTGTAAAGATAAATCGTCTTGGAACTCATCAATTGAGTCTTCTGACTCAAAACCAGCATCATCTAACTCAAGTTCAGGGTATTCATCAAGTTCTTGACTCGGTGTAACTGTGTCTTGAACGAGAGGCTCATCTTCAACGCCTAGGTCAAATTCATCTGTTAGTTGATCATCGGCAAGAGGATCGTCACCTAAATCTATTTCAACTTCTTCAATATCTTCTTGAGGTTCATCATCAATAGACCAGTCTGGAGCTGCTATATAATCATCTTCGTCTTCACCTATTTCACTTAATAATTCATCAACACTTTTTAGTGATGGATCATCAAATTCATCCAGTGAATCTTCGTCATCTAGTAGATCATCGGTGTCTTCGTTAAACTCGTGATTAAGCGCTTCATCAATATCGACTAAATCAGAAGCCACTGACTCAACATTCAAGTCATCTATTGCTTGGTCTGCATCAGCTAGATCTTCTAGTGACTCTTGTAAACTCTCATCGTGTTCTTGGCTTTGGGCATCATCATGACTTAAGTCATCTATCTGAGCTTGTGTATCTTCTTTAAGTTCATTAGCCTCTTGAATTAACTGTTCAAGCTCGTCATCTGAAACAGCTTCATCATCATCTTCTTCCAGTAGTGAGTCTAAATCGCCCATATCTAAAGAGTCAGCTAACTCGTCCTCAGAACTGCTTGGCTGTGCTTGTTCAACTTCATCAAGTAAAGAATCTATATCGTCTTCTTCAAGTGCATCTTCTGAATCACTTTCTTCAAGATCACCTTCGTCGATTAAAGAGTCAATGTCATCGATATCAAGGCTATCTTCATCGTCTTGCTCGTCGACTAGCTCATCAACCGCAGGCTCTTCAGCTGGTGCCTCTTGCTCGGCTACATCGTCGATTAAAGAGTCAATGTCATCGCTATCAAGGCTATCGTCATCGTCTTGCTCGTCGACTAGCTCATCAACCGCAGGCTCTTCAGCTGCTGCATCTTGCTCGGCTACATCGTCAATTAAAGAGTCAATGTCATCGCTATCAAGGGTATCGTCATCGTCTTGCTCATCGACTAGCTCATCAACCGCAAGCTCTTCAGCTGGAGCCTCTTGCTCGGCTACATCGTCGATTAAAGAGTCAATATCATCGATTTCAAACGTATCGTCATCGTCTTGCTCATCGACTAACTCATCAACCACAGGCTCTTCTGCTGGTGCCTCTTGCTCGGCTACATCGTCGATTAAAGAATCAATATCATCGAGATCAAACGTATCATCATCGTCTTGCTCATCGGCTAAATCATTAGCCTCAACTTCCTCCGCAGTATCATCTATTGACGCATCAAGGTCGTCTTCGTCTAACTCATCTTCGTCAATTAAGTCATCAATATCACTTTGCTGTGCAGGCTGTTCGTTTTTAGTTTCTTCTATTAACGAATCAATATCATCAGAGTCGTCTTCTGCTTGTGTATCATCAATTAAACTATCAATATCGAAATCGTCTTCATCAATGAGTTCTGCTTCAACATTGCCTGTTGTAGGTTGTTCATCGGCAGCATCGAGTAAGTCATCAATATCATCTAAATCAACGTCTTGATTATCATCTGCACTCGCATTTTGCTCATCAATTAAACTATCAATATCAAAATCATCTTCAGCAAGCTCTTCACTAAGAGCCGCCATATCTTCATTTGTATCATCAAGTGAATCATCTGCATCATTGTCGAACAAGTCATCAATATCGTCAGCACTTAAAATATCGCCCGATAAGTCAGTATCTGACTGTTCACTATCCAGATCTATTTCATCACCTAAACTATCGTCTGTTTGGTCAAAATCTTGCTGTAAAAATGCATCCAAATCATCGTCGTCAACGCCCGCTGTCGACTCATCAGCAAACTCAATATCATCGCTAAGCAAACCGTTTAGTTCATCTTGATTTAATACGCTATCGTCGTCATCGAAACTATCATCAATACTGTCGTCGAAAATAATATCATCGTCTGGCAGCATATCTTGATCGTCATCTAATCGGACACTTAGTTCGTCATCATCGTCTGAAGGCTCAGGGACAAGTGGATCAGTTTCTACAATTGGATCAAGATCATCATCTGGCGTATGGACAGGGCTTTGCGGTAAAAACTCATCGTCATCAATATCATCGGTTTCGCTGCTATTGCGTTTTTTCAAGAACATCACAACGGCTGCAATTATCAGCAAAGCCGGTAGAAACATTAAAGCACCGAGAACAAATGGGTTACTCAGAATAGACGAAAAATTAAACCCACTGTCCTCTTCAATCTTTTTTGCTCTTTGCTGCTCTATAATTTCGTTTTGTTTGGCTATCAGCTCTTTAAGCTGCTTTTGGATTTCACTGTCTTGACCAAGTTGATCACGAACAGTCTCAAGCTCCTTAGATATACCCGTTAACTGTTTTTTTAGTTTGTTATTCTCTTCTAAAATTTCTTCTACATTCTCGACCGACGATTTAAATTGCTTTTGCAACTCAACAAGCTGAGTGCCTTGCTCTGCTTTGATCGTATTTATTTCTTGTTTAAGCTCTTGTTTTGCTTCGTCTACATCGACTTTACGAGCCTGCGTTACATTCTTTTGTGATTCATTTATTTCAGCAGTCGTTAACGTGCCGTTTTTCTTTTTTTCCCATAATTCATCATCTTGCTCTGAGCGCGCTTTTGCTAAGGTGGGATTGACCGCACGCATCTCTGCAATTGTTGGGATTTTAAGGTATGCGCCATCGCGCATATGATTAAGGTTTTGGTCTAAAAAAGACGACGGATTTTTGTCATACAATGCTTGCATGACTTGATAGATAGAAACTGAGTTATCAGGACGAATTTTTGCGGCAATACGCCATAACGTATCAGTTGGCTTTATTGGGCCAATTGATCGCCCTTGCTCACCATAGTCGACCCCTTTAGGGCCTTTAAGTGTGGAGCCTTCATCAGAGTATGTCGGTGTAACCACCAATGCAGACGCTAATATGAAGAGTGTTGCTAAACCGCGCATGCTGATCCTTTATGTTTTAAATGTTAACGCAGCAACCTTGGTTGCTTAAACATCAAGTAATTCTTGCAGAATTGATTCTTAATTATGCTTTCTTGCAAGCTCTATTCCAGCTGCAGACTATAAACCAGATGCTAGGCAATATCCATCGCAACACTTTGAAAGTAAATAGCTTAAATATCTACAGCTGAGAGTTTTATTTATTGTTATTGTTAAGTTTATACGCTTTTACAGCGTATGCGGCAATAATTTGGCAGTGAATTCACAAAAAAAGCGGCAAATTGCCGCTCTCTTTCACTTATAGCTCAGCCAAAATCATCAGATTTACAAATAATTTGCGATTAGCTCTTCAGCAATCTGCACACTATTTGTTGCCGCACCCTTACGTGTGTTATCACTAACAACCCACATATTTAAACCATGTGGATGCGAAATATCGGCACGTAAACGCCCTACATACACAGTATCGTTGCCGCTAGCGTCAGACACTGCTGTTGGGTAATCCGCTAAGTCTTCAATAAACTCAACACCTGGTGCATCGTTTAATAGCTGCTTCACATGTTCGATATCTACTGGCATACGCGTTTCAATATTAATCGCTTCACTGTGACCAAAGAACACAGGTACACGAACACAGGTAGGGTTAACCACTACGCTGTTATCACCTAGGATTTTTTGTGTTTCGTTCACCATTTTCATTTCTTCACGTGTATAACCGTTATCTTCAAAGCTGTCGATTTGCGGGATCACGTTAAAAGCGATTTGTTTAGGGAAAACAGTATTATCCATCGGGCGCGCATTCATTAAGTTCGCTGTTTGCTTAGCAAGTTCATCAACGGCTTCTTTGCCTGCACCTGATACTGCTTGATAAGTTGAAACATTAATGCGGTCAATACCATAAGCATCATAAATTGGCTTTAACGCCACCAGCATTTGAATAGTTGAGCAGTTAGGGTTTGCAATAATATTGCGGTTTCTGAAATCAGCTAAACTCGATGCATTCACTTCAGGAATGATTAATGGCACATCGAAGTCATTACGAAAGTATGAGGTATTATCAATTACCACACAGCCAGCATCTGCCGCAATCGGTGCGTATTTTTCAGAGACACTACCGCCTGCTGAAAATAAACCAATGTGAGCTTGGCTAAAATCAAATTCTTCAACATCGATTACTTCAATGCTTTCACCGCGAAATTGAATTTCTTCACCAGCACTGCGGCTGCTTGCGAGTAAAAATAATTGGTCAACTGGAAACTTACGATCTTCTAGGGTTTCGATAATTTGACGACCCACTAAACCAGTGGCACCTAATACGGCTACATTAAATTTTTGCGACATGTGTTTTCCTCTGTTGAATAAAGCAAATGGCTTTATTCGTTAATTCTAAATCCCAGTGCAGCTAATGCGCCTTCACATGCACTGTTGGCAGCCACCGATAAAGTACTAAACTCTCGTCGTGGCGGGTAATTCTTGCGTAAACTATCAAAGCCTTCGCTTGCTAATTTACTTCGTAAAATGCCATCGTCACGACGCACATCATAAATTAGATGCACTAAGCGACCTATATCGTCTAGATTAAAGGTTTCACCTAGTGTGACACAATGGCTGATTGGCTCCGGTAAAAAATCGTCCAGAGACTTAAGCGCTACGATGCCTTCAAGCTCACACACTTGCTGATACAGCATTTGTGTGCCGCGAGCTTTGCCTTCGAGTGTATGCCCTGCAATATGCACACTGGCATAACGCACATAATCAAGCAAAGGAGTCAGTATATTGGGTTCATTTTCCCAAACATCAAGCACGCAATCTAATTGGGCACCTTGTTCAAACAATGCTAGCAATGCTTGGTTATCAATTACATCACCACGGCTTGCATTGATAATTGTCATTCCAGGCTTAAGTGCCTTTAAGCGTGTTTCATTAAGCATGTGCAAGGTTTTATGTGGCCCCTGCTTAACTAATGGCACGTGAAAAGTCACAATATCAGCTTGAGCTAGTAATGTGTCTAACTCAATGTGTTCTGCAAGTTCACCAGCTTCATGCTTTGGTGGGTCACATAGCAACACATTCATACCGAGCAGGCTTAACTTATCACGTAAGCAGCTTCCTATACTGCCAACACCAACTATCCCTATGGTTTTACCCTGTAATGAGCTGGCATTTTCTTGGCTCAAGGCATATAAGCTACTAATAACATATTCAGCTACCGCCACGGCATTACAACCAGGGGCGCTGCTAAATGCGATATTTCGCTCAGCAAGTAATTCGGTATCAATGTGATCAACACCAATGGTTGCTGTGCCCACAAATTTTAATTTATCTGCTTGAGTTAGTAGGGCTTTATCTACATTGGTCACCGAGCGAGTTAACAAAATGTCGACTCCAACTAGCTGCTCTGGTTGTAGATTACGGCCATCAAATCGCTCAACATCACCAAAATCGGCAAAGTACTGCTCAACCAATGGCATATTTTGATCTGCAAGAATTTTCATTTGTGTGTCCGAGAGGCAGAAAGTGGCGCTATTGTAGCGAATTTATCGGTATTCGGATAGGTAACAACTAAGACGATTTTGGGGTTATTTATACCCAAACCACCTCAAGGTGCGAGTTTCAGTTGGAATTAAAAGCGATAATGAAAAAGCCGAGCAATTGCTCGGCTTTAAGCAAATACTGGAGAGGTTTAACCTTTATATTTGCTCATTACGAGAGTGGCGTTCGTGCCACCAAAACCGAAGCTGTTAGACATAACTGTATTTAGTTCAACGTCTTTACGCTCAGTTACGATATTTAGACCTTGTGCTTGCTCATCCAGTTCATCAATGTTGATTGATGGAGCAACAAAGTTATGCTCAAGCATTAATAGCGAGAAAATTGCTTCGTGTACGCCTGCAGCACCTAAAGCATGACCTGTCATCGCCTTAGTTGCACTGATCATTGGAGAGTTACCACCAAATACTTCTTGGATAGCACCAAGCTCTTTAACATCGCCAACTGGTGTTGAAGTACCATGAGTATTTAAGTAATCAATACCACCTTCAAGGCCTTGCATTGCTTGCTTCATACAACGTACAGCGCCCTCACCTGATGGAGCTACCATGTCGTAACCGTCAGAAGTTGCACCGTAGCCTGTGATTTCTGCATAGATGTGCGCACCACGAGCAAGTGCATGCTCTAATTCTTCAACAACAACGATACCGCCACCGCCAGAGATAACAAAACCGTCACGGTTTGCATCGTATGTACGTGATGCTTTCTCTGGTGTTTCATTATACTTAGTAGACAATGCACCCATTGCATCGAATTCCATTGCAAGTGTCCAGTGAAGCTCTTCACCACCACCTGCAAAAATAACGTCTTGCTTACCTAGTTGAATTTGCTCAACCGCATGACCAATACAGTGTGCCGATGTCGCACACGCAGAACTGATTGAGTAGTTAACACCTTTAATTTTAAAAGGTGTTGCAAGACATGCAGAAGTCGTGCTCGCCATAGTACGTGGTACCATGTAAGGACCAACACGTTTTACGCCTTTTTCACGTAAAATGTCAGCTGCCTCAACTTGCCACTTAGATGAACCACCACCTGAACCCACTAATAAACCAGTGCGCTCGTTTGAAACTTGCTCTTCACTAAGGTCTGCATCTTCAATTGCTTGTGCCATTGAGATATAAGCGTATGCAGCTGCATCGCCCATAAAACGCATTGCTTTACGATCAACAAACTCTTTAACATCAATATCGATTTTGCCCGATACGTTACTACGTAGGTTGTAGTCGGCAAATTCTTGGTTGAATGCAATACCACTGCGGCCTTGTTTTAATGATTCTAATACTTCTTCTTTGTTGTTACCGATGCTTGAAACAACACCGATGCCCGTAATAACGGCTCTTCTCATGGGTAATTACCTTAGCTCTATACTAAATTGTGTTCTATTTTACGCTGAAATTACTTTCGAAGTGGTCAGCTTTCTAGCGTACACTTGTACTCTGAATGTCTAGCTTATAAATAACGCCAGACTATTTCAAAGAAAACACGTAAAATAATTAAAAAAAGTTTGTAGTTAATTAGTTAAACCATGATCAAAAACGCACATATTCATTTTAATCACCTTGGTACCCCTGTCGCCGATCAGTTTGACGATGTTTATTTCTCTAACGACGATGGCTTAGCCGAATCACATTATGTTTTTTACCAACAAAACAATATCCCGCAACGATTACAAAATCATGACCGTAACCACTTTGCCATTGCTGAAACAGGCTTTGGTACTGGGCTTAACTTTTTAAATACCTGGCAACATTTTGCTGCTCACCTTGATAGGCAGCATGCAGAGCTAGAAGTTCAAAATCAACACGACCTTAGTGGCAATAAATGCGTAAATAGACTGCACTTTATCTCATTCGAGAAATACCCTATTAAGCGTGATGACCTCACACAAGCACTTAAAGCCTGGCCTAATTTAAGCGATTATAGTGAGCAACTGATTGCTCAATACCCTATTAATTTGGCCGGTTGTCATCGTCTTGAATTTGCTGGCGGCAAGCTAATACTCGACCTTTATTTTGGTGACGTACAAGACAGCATCGATACCATGAGCTACCCAAGTGAAGGGGTTATCGATGCCTGGTATTTAGATGGCTTTGCTCCAAGTAAAAACCCAGATATGTGGCAGCAAAGTTTGTTTAACAAAATGCGAACTATTTCAAGAGCAAAAGCCACACTCGCCACTTTCACTGCAGCTGGCTTTGTAAGAAGAGGGCTAATCGAAGCAGGCTTTAGCATGAGTAAAGCAAAAGGCTACGGTAAAAAGCGCGAAATGCTGATTGGTAAGCTAACCGAGCCTAACCAGCAACAATCAGGACCCGCGTATTTTGCTCACCAACAAAGTGAACTGAGTAATGTAGCTGTTATCGGCGGCGGTATTGCCAGTAGCAGTGTACTGTATTCACTGGCTAAAAGAGGCCTGAATGCCACACTTTTTTGCCAAGATAAAGCCCTTGCCATGGGCGCTTCGCACAATGTACAAGGGGCTGTTTATCCGCATTTACAAGCGAAGAATTCACCGCACAGTGAAATGTTTGCCCATAGTTTTTTATATGCGATGCGTCTTTACCAGCAATTGCTTGATGATGGTTTTGACTACCCTCACCAGTGGTGTGGTGTATTGCAACATGCGGTTAAACAAGGCCTAGCTGATAAACATCAAAACCTTGCCGATAAAGAACTTTGGCCAACTGAGTTAATGCGCAATGTAAGTGCCGAAGAAGGTGATAAAATTGCCGGTGTAGATACTGGTTACTCAGGTGTGTTCTTTGCAAAAGGCGGTTGGGTAAATCCACCAGCACTTGTTACAGCATTATTTAAAGCAGCAAAC
Organism: Pseudoalteromonas sp. PAR1; assembly: GCF_947311895.1. Taxonomy (NCBI): domain Bacteria; kingdom Pseudomonadati; phylum Pseudomonadota; class Gammaproteobacteria; order Alteromonadales; family Pseudoalteromonadaceae; genus Pseudoalteromonas; species Pseudoalteromonas sp. PAR1. The sequence continues at coordinate 38,292 of NZ_CAMZMY010000002.1, forward strand.
TCCTTAAGTACGAGTAACAATAGTAAAATAGATAGCCACTTTAATTGCCATATTGAAAAACTCGAAAAAACCGCTGACGGCTGGCTGTTACACACAAAAGAGCAAACATTTGGGCCTTTTAGCGATGTAATTAACTGTGCTGGTGAACACAGCGATCAGTTTAGCCAAACTCACACACTCCCCGTTGTCGGTGTGCGCGGCCAAGTCTCTCATGTACAAGCAAGCGAGCAGTCAAAACGCCTGAAAACCGTGCTTTGCCATAAAGGCTATTTTACTCCTGAATATCAGGGTCATCATTGTATGGGCGCGACCTTTGAAAAAAACTCAAAAAGCCGTGAAGTTAAAGAGCAAGACAACCACACTAATCGCGAGCAATTACTAAACTTTTACCCCAACTGCGAGTTTGCCAATAGCTTAGGCGAGATAACAGCCGCTAAAGCAGCGGTTAGATGTACCTTCATCGACCACCTTCCTATGGCTGGTGAGTGGGCTGAACAAAGTGATTATGTAAGCGCGTTTGCCAATCTACGCTTGGGTAAGCGTTATCAATACCAAGCTTTAACGAAACCTCAGCAAGGATTACATGTGCTTACGGGCTTTGGCGCAAGAGGCCTGTGTAGTGCCCCTTTATGTGCTGAGCATTTAATTGCTTGTTTAAACAATGAACCAAGACCATTTAGTGAACGTGTGAGCCAAGCCATTCACCCCGCCCGCTTTATTGTACGCGATTTAATTCGCAATAAAATTTAGCGGCTGGATGGGGCTTTAATTAGCCCCATTATTGTTCTTGATTACAATTTCGTTTTTAGTTTCCCCTTTAAAAATAATTCCTCACCCCAAGGTCTTTACTTACACAGTAATTAGAAGGAGTTTGATATGAAGACCTTAATCATTGGCGCCACAGGTCAAATAGGTAAAATGACCACCGAAAAAATGCTGGCAAGCGGTCATGACGTAGTCGCTTTAGTTCGAGACAAAAGCAAACTGAGTACGCTTGAAAGTAATAATTTAACGATTGTAGAGCAAGACCTCGAAAATGATTTTAGCCGTGCTTTCGAAGGCGTTGAACAAGTAATTTTTAGTGCTGGTTCTGGTGGTTCAACAGGTGCAGATAAAACCTTACTGATAGATTTATGGGCCGCTGTTAAAGCGATTAATTATGCGGCAGATGCCAAGGTTAAGCACTTTATTATGGTCAGCTCTATTGGTGCTGATGCCCCAGACAACATTGAAAGCAGTATAAAACCGTATTTAGTTGCTAAGCATATGGCTGACCAGCATTTAATCAGTAGCGAATTAAATTACAGCATAGTCAGACCTGGCACTCTGTTAAATGATGCAGCAACGGGATTATTAACTACCACACGCCCTGCAACCCGCCAAGATGCGGTGATCAACCGTGAAGATGTGGCCGATACCCTGCTATACCTTGCTGAACATACACCGAAAAAGCCAAGAGTGTTTGAATTGTTTAATGGTGATAAATCAATCGACAGCCTTCTGAGCGATTGAATACGTATGCATAAGAAATAAGATTGAGAAAGCGCGTAAAGCACTTTAGTTTATTGTTTACATAATAATAACAAAGGTGCTTTATGCGTCATTTTGCTTTTCTTTTTTGCTTTGCTTTTACGTCGGCTTGTTTCGCTGCACCGGTAAAAGTACAAAGCTACAGTGGCGATACCTCCCTTCCCCACAAATTACTGATCAGCGCCATTGAACGTGCTGGCTTAGAGTATGTTCACCCTTACGAAACCAATAAAGATATCTCTAATGCACGTATCTTAAACGATGTAAAAAACAACCAACTGGATGTGATGTGGAGCATGACATCTACTCAATTAGAGCAAGATTATCAAGCTGTTTATATTCCCTTGTTTCGTGGCTTACTTGGCATGCGAGTCGCGATTGTAAAAGCACAAAATCGCGAGCTGTTTAGCACGGTAACTAGTTTACAGGATTTAAAACGCTTCACCGCTGGGCAAGGTAAAACTTGGCCAGACACGAAAATATTAAAAGCGAATCAACTGCCCGTTATTACCACATTAAAATACCCTAACTTGTTTCCAATGCTTGAGGGCGAGCGCTTTGACTACTTCCCACGTGGGGTGAATGAACCTTGGGATGAAATTGCCAATCACTCAGAGCTTAACCTCACTGTTGAGCCATACTTAGTTATTAAGTACACCGCACCACTTTACTTTTTCGTCAACAAAAACAATCACACACTACATAAACAGCTAAATGATGCCCTAAACGAGATGATTGCCGATGGCACATTTAACGCCATGTTTTTGGCAGACAGCCAAGTACAAACGGTTTTATCAAAAGCCAATTTAAGCTCGCGTCGCGTTATTGAGCTAGATAACCCAACGTTATCGTCGAACACACCTAATAAAAATAGCCCTTTGTGGTTTAACCCATTTCAATGAGCGCACAATGAAATCATTAAAATACAAAATGACTTTGGCACTGTCTTTGTGCCTTTTACTAAGCGTGATCTTCGTGATCAGCGCAAACTACCTGCTGGCAAAGTCGAATCAGACACAGCAATGGCAAGATGACATCACTGCCCTTAATGAGCAAATGCAGGTTATTTTAGCTGAACCGGTATTCTCTTATGATGAGCCGTTAATCAATCAGATTATTAAAGCCTTTTCGCAAAACAAACATCTACATAGTATTTCAGTGACAGATCATCGCAATAAGCCACTGGCCGCTATCGCTAAACAAAGCAATAGTGCATCGGTTAGCAAAACTATTGATTTACACTATTTAGATAATTTAATAGGTCATATAAAAATTGGTTACTCACAACAAGCACTGCATAGCACCATTGCTGAATCAACACGTACCATGTTTATTACTTTACTTGTCTCTTTTATCGCCTTGGGTGCGGTGATTATTTATATCGTGCGGCTTTTAGTGATAAAACCAATCGATAGCGTAAATAGCCTTGTTGATGAAATTGTCAAAGGTGAAGGCGACCTAACAAAACGCATTAGCTATCAATCGAATGATGAAATTGGCTATTTAGTTGATGGTTTCAATCGCTTTATAGCGCAAGTACAAGAAATAATTACAGAGTTAGGCAGCACAGCCAGCGAGCTTGAAATGATAGCCAGCACAGTAAACGAAGCATCTGTGCGCTCTAAAAACGAAGCCGAGCTTGAATACAACCGCACTGATTCAGCAACCAATGCGCTTAGTCAGTTAAGTGAAGCAACCAAAGAGATTGCCCAAGGAGCTAATCAAACCGCGCAGCAAACAACCGACGTTCATCGCTTATGCCAACAAGGCGAACAAAGTATGAATGCCAATGGCAACATGGTAGATGAGTTAGCTGCACAACTTGACCATACATCAAACGTAGTTAAACAACTAAACGCCAGCAGTAATGAAATTAGCCAAGTGCTCGATGTTATAAAAAGTATTGCCGAGCAAACCAATTTACTGGCTCTAAATGCTGCTATTGAAGCGGCTCGTGCCGGTGAATCTGGTCGTGGCTTTGCTGTAGTAGCCGATGAAGTAAGAGCGCTTGCTAGTAAAACCTATGATTCAACGTCTGAGATTGAATCAATTATTGTATCGCTACACAACAATACCTCTGATTGCGTAACCGCAACGGAGCAAAGTAAATCATTAAGCGATAAAGTAAGCCAAGCGAATCAAAAAAGCCAAGCAGTGTTTAAAGATATTGCTAAACAAATCAATACCATTAATCAAATGAACGAGAGCGTTGCAGCAAGTTCTGAAGAGCAAACCAGTGTGACCGCTGATATATTAAATACCATGCAGCTTATTAACCAAGGCGCTAAGAGCCTATCGCAAGAAGCTCAACACCTCGATAACACCATAGGCCAACTCAATGAATTAGAGCGCGGCATCGTTGCTAAACTGGGTTTATTTAAATATTAAAAGCCATGATCCCCTGCCACGCAAGTTGCAGGGAAAGCACCGTTAACACTAAACGAAAAATCTTTTTAAATTTATCTGACGAAATGCGGTGCAATAACTTAAGGCCAAGCCAAGTGCCTAAAGCACCGCTCACTATCATGAGCATAACCAGCGGCAACCACTGCCAAAATGCAAACCCGACAGCCCCATATAAAATCGCTTTTAAGGTATGTTGCACTGTCATGCAGCTTGAGAATGTGGCGGTAAATTTAAGCTTATTATAATTATTTACATATAAGCAGCTGCCAACCAAAGGCCCACTTGCCCCTACAAACATCGAGATAAACGTGGTCCAAAGCCCAGCGAGAACACGCCATAACTTTGAGGTTTCTCTAAGCTTTGGCGTAACTCCCCACAGTAAATAAAGCACAAAGGCGGCTACCACTATTTTCATTAATTCAAGCGGAATTGATGTGACAATCGTTGAAGCAACCAGCGCACCTATGACTCCCCCTAAAGAGAAGTACACAAACATAGCACCATCAATATGTTTAAACGTGAACAAAAAGCGGTTTGCATTAGAGCCTAACTGCACTAAGCCATGAACAGGAATAACCACACTCATAGGAAGCATAGTTGCCATGATCACCAGCAACATTAAACCGCCACCCGCACCAAAAGCTGCTGAAATCATTGAAGTAAAGCCGGCAACCACAATGAGCATTATTGTGCTGATCGGACTTAATAAATCTCCACCCAAAAACTGCCAACTGATCAAATCCATTGTTATGCTTTAAATAGTGTGTTTGATCTAACGCTACCATGACTCACCACTATTAGCGACAAATTGGAAAATCGTTTCGACTAAAAGACCATATCAACCAAAAGAGAAGTGCCCCTAAATTCACAACTGGTCAGACTTGTGGTTTATTTTGTTAAACCGATGGTATATAACTATGCCCACAACACAATAAAATTAAAGGCACAGCATGACACTGATGAATGTAAGTACACAAGGATCTGTTGCTATATTAACTATGACAACAGCTGAAAATCGCCACAATCCTGCTTTTGCAGAGGCCTTTTTAACTTGCCTTGACGAAATCGAAAGTAACCCTGAACACAAAGCACTGGTGATCACTTCAAGCAGCGAAAAATCATGGAGTTTAGGCATAGACACTGATTGGCTTATGCCCGCATTAAAAACACAGAAATTTGCAGAAGTAAGTGGCTTTATGCACTCAATGGACGCGGTATTTAAACGCCTATTACTGTTCCCAATGCCAGTAATCGCAGCGATAAACGGCCATGCATTTGGTAATGGCGCAATTTTATCGTGCGCCTGTGATTTTAGGTTTATGCAAAGCGACCGTGGTTTCTTCTGCTTCCCCGAAGTGGACTTATCAATTCCGTTTTTACCGGGCATGCTCTCCTTCATTAAAAAAGCCATTCCAGACTATAGTTTTAACGAGATGATGCTAACGGGCCGCCGTGTTACTGCAGACGAACTTGCCGCTGATCATGTTATCGAACAAGCCTGCCCAAACAGTGATGCCTTGTTAAATACCGCCCTCGAATTTGCCAGCCACTTCGATAAAAAACGCGCTATTTTCGCCGAGCACAAAAAGCGCCTACACAAACACATCATCGACACCATAGATATAGAAAACAAACCGATTATTGATGCCGTTCAGTTGGTTGTTTGATACCAGAGAAATTAGAAATCCACCTCCCCTTCAAAGTTTGGAGGGGTTTTAAAATACCTTCGCCTCTTTACAACCAGCTGTTCCAACTAATGAAATATAGAAGTAAAATCATCTGTTTTTCAGGGGATTGAAAGTTTAGAAAGCAGAATAGGAAATTTCAGAGTTGCAAAGTTTAACATTAAAACTACACTTGTAACCAACCTTTAAATACATAGCTATTCATGAAGTCTCGAAGCTGTTAGCTAGTTTCATTTACTCATGGAGGAGTTATGGCACTTCATATTTTCAACTTCGATGGCACTGGCAACGAGCCTGAAGACGCCTTACAAATTGTCAAAAAAGGCAAAAAAGAAGACGATAATATTACCAATATTTTGAAATTTCACTTCATGGTAGGTGGTAATTTACATGATGATGAATATAGAGGCTCATCAACACACAGTAATATCGATAACTGCTTCTATTACCAAGGTGTTGGTACCTATGGCAACTGGTGGTCTCGGTTAATTAATCAGGGGCTATCTCCTGAAAAAAAAGACGTCAGAACAATTTTGATAAAAGCGATTAATGACTTTAATCGGGTTTATCAAAAAGGCGATCAAGTTATTGTCACTGGTTTTTCAAGAGGGGCAGCCCTAGCCCGTCGCTTTTGTTCAAAAATTATTGAAAAATCCCCCTTATTAAATAAACAAACAACACCTTTTATTTATTTAGCAGCATTTGACACCGTGGCTAGCATCGGCCTGCCTAATTTAAGTAAAGCTGAACGCCCTGACTATGAAGTTGTTTTCGAAAATGGGCATACTATTTCAAAAATAATCAAACAAGCAACTCACCTCGTCAGCTTGGATGACAAGCGGAAAGCATTTCAACCAACACTAATGAACTATGAAGAAACCCGAATCACTGAGATATGGTTTGCAGGTGCCCATAGTGATGTCGGTGGAGGTTATTATCGTGATGGCTTATCAGATTTAACACTTTCTTATCTTATCAATTGGATTGCTTACCAAGTTAAAATGTTTGACCTGCTAGATCCTGAATTAAAAATCCCTTCAGAAAAAGCGCTTCAAAAGGCGTTACCATTAAGGTTAAAAAACATGATTGGACTTGATGATCTCCAAAGAGAAGCTACTGCTCTTGGTAAAAATCATCAACAAGATCGCTGGCCAATTGTTGACTGGCTCACTCTTGAAGATCGCTTATGTTGTGTAATAGATAAAGATAAGCTATCGAGTAAGCATAAACCTGTTATTCATAACTCAATTACCGAACGAATTGCATTTGACAAAGATTACCGCCCTAAGTCATTGGCAAACGTCTCGCACAATGTATTTTTTGCCTTTAAGGACGAGCCAATAAATGGCTTCGGAGTTAAAAGTTACTGCAATAACCCAAGACCAGTATGGTTTGCATTGGAGGTTAATGAATCAATTGAGATAGAAGTTGATTCATCAAAACTATTTAATCACTCAGGTATTTTAGTAGAAACAGGTGAAGTCTATTTAATTACCTCTCAAGCAGACGATGTTTGGAGCGATGGCAGCGTTAAATGCAATGCCGATGGTTGGAATACTGACACTGTCCAGCTTGGTTGGAAAGAGCTGCCTATAAAGCTTGCTCGCAGATTAAAGCGAGTTAAATCAGTTGACTGGTTTACTTTATGCTGCTCTGTAGGAAGAGATGATAATCAAGCAAAAGCTGTAGGCTGTAATGGCGAGTTTAAAGCCAGCAAAGATGGTGAGCTCACTTTTTTTGCTAATGACATTAAGTCAAAAATGGCCAATAACGTTGGTTTTATAACCGTGAAAGTTTTGAGAGTTAACTAATCACTATTTTTCAGGCTCTTACTCTCAAGTTTAGCAAGGAGGTTGTCAATATGTTAATTAAACACAAAAGATTGGTTCTGCTCTTTTTCGTAACACCTCTCCTTTTTTCTTTCAATTCTTTTGCAAATGAAAATATCCAGGAGAGTAGTGCCTTGCTCGAAAAACGAATAAAAGAACAAGATTTTTATAAAGAATTTAATATTTTAATAATTCCAAAAGGGAAATTAAATAATGAAGCAATACTTTTGCCCGACCAAATTAAGTCTCTTAATTTTAAATCACTAACAAATAACTCCGATATATGTGTTGACTGCGATCCAGATAAGATGATTGTTCCTAGCTTGCCTATATTGATTCCGTCTCCATCGCCAACAATAAAGCCATTTAATTTTAAAGACTTTTGTAAAAAATACCCTAAGTTCAAGACCTGTAAGGAAATGGCTTCTGAATCGCCAGATCCTTTCGAAAGGATTGCTGCCGCAGAGTTAGATTATCAGTATGAAACGCTCAAGAGTGAAACTGAAAACCCATCGATTAATGTAAGCTTAAAAAGAGAGTTATTACTTCATCAAAAAAAGTTAATGACCGTAACTGAAGAAGCTTATGAACTACAGTATTGGATGACTATAGGTATTTTCATTATTGTTATTCTTCTTGTACTAGGTGGTTTTTACCTTTCGTACTTGCAATTTAAATTAAAAACTCAACAACCAGAAAGTTCCAGTAATGCTACCTTCAAGATAGGTAAAACTGGCATTGAATTTAGCTCTTCGGTGATAGGTTTAATGATTTTATTTATGTCATTTTTATTCTTCTACCTATATGTAAATGATGTATACAAAATTCAGGTACAAGCTCCCCCTATCGTTAGTGAAAACTTGAATGCTCTAGATATTAAAACACCTAGATATGCCATAAAAACTATTAGTCTTGAGTAACAAATTAAACGAAAAATAAATTAAACACTTTATTCAACGCTTATAAGATTTAAGAAAGTGTAAAACAAATAATTGTTATACGATTTTTTAAGTTGATTTCTTATTTGTTGTACGTACTTTCAGTGCATTAGATACGGAACATCTTTGGTAACAAATCAAGAGGAATTACATATGAAACTTTTATCTTCCCTCGATAGAATAGTCCCTGAAAGGTTTTTAGCTCCTGTCCAAATAAATGAGTTAATCGATTATATACACTCAGTTACCTCTGAAACACAAGATATTACCTCTAAATTAGAAGATATACGCAATTTGGTATCAAACTCTGAGAACATTTCAATTACTGAAAATGTAAAAAATAAGACCAAGCAACTACTAGCACTCATACCTGCAGAAGAAGCAGATAAGATCAGAGCATCTGAAGTTTACAATAAAGCTATCAATGCGCTTGATTTATGGGAAGAGTTAAACTCACCTATCGGTGAACAGATTCAAAGTTTAAATGAAGAAATCGAATTTTCAAAAGCGCATAGTTCTACGATAAATTGGGTCGATATAGGTTTGAATGTCAATGCAACTGCTTCATTTTACCTTTCTCTTGTACAAAAAGATAAACTAAAAAAATTACCTGGAGCACCCACCCCTGAAAAGTATTGTGTAGTCAATCATGATGCTCGTGCCGGATACAAAGTAGAGGCATCTGCATCAGGTAAGGTTAACTTAATAAAACTGGGTGTAGGCTTAGATAAAGCGGCCAGTATTGAATTTGACTCATATTACCAAGTTGAAGAATCTGTTCCTACACATAAAGTTATTTGGAATATGCTGAAAACACAAGTTAGACCTTGGAACTTATCCAATGTAGACACAAAACTATCTAGAGTAACCTTATCTGGGGCAACTGAAGGCTACAAAGCTTTCTCAATTAAAGCAACTTCTGGATTGGTATTGTCAGGTGAGTTAGGTATTGGAAAGTCCCTTGCTACTTCGACAGATATAGATGGAAAGCTCATTAATATACAGGCAACTACTGGGGTTACTATGACTCGAAGTCAAGAACTCAGAGGTGACTTAGAATTTATTGTTTATCGCAATACCCAACAAAAATTAGAAATCCTATTAACAATACTTGAAGAAAACCAACATCAAAACTCCTTTAAAGCTGCAATTGATGCTGAAATAAAAGGGATGGATGCATTGGCGAGACAATATGTAGATATTTTACTCGGCAAAGGCAATGAATTAGTAAAGTATTTGGAAGAGAATAGCAACTTAGGACAAAGCCTACTTGATATAATCACAGGACAAGTCAGTGAAGATAAGTGGTATAAGCCAATTGCAAAACTCCTATTTGGACAAGAAGACATAGATACCGTTACTAAAAGCCTTATTGATACTCAATTAAAAGCTGAAGTCGATAAAAAAATAATCTCTACTCAAGTTGATGCAAATGAATTAGCTCAAAAAATCATTTTGCAACTTTTAGGAATATTCGATTTAGATGAAACAATTACTACAACAGGTAAGGGCAAAGAACTCGCAGAAAAAGCTGAGGATTACCTTTCTATAAAAATTAAAGAAGTACAAAAAAAATTATCGCAAAACGCAGAGAAATTCGAAAAAATGGTAGAAACTGCCACCAGAGAAAAGCTTAGCCCGCTAGCAGTATTTGGAGAAGAAGTAGCTAACTCTTTAAATTCATTTGACCAGAATGCACAAAACAATTTTGACCGTGTCATTACCAAATATCAGCAGTTTAAAAATAATATCCTTTCTAAGCTTGAAAAAGCTGCAAATATCAAGCTTGGATTAAGTCTTGAATCAAATAAAGCTCAGTTTTCTTCTGAGCTTCATAAATTGAAAATAATTATAAACACACTAACTCCTCAGGTCGAAGAAATGTATTGCTGTATGGCTGTAGGTGATTCGAAAAAGGCTTCTGTTTTAATAGAAACACTCTCAAAAGAGAAAGTTATCGAGGTCATAGCACTAACAACTAGATTAGAAACTATTTTGAATAGTAATACACGATTAGGTCTAAGCATCATAGGCTATGATCTAAATAAAATTAAAGATGTAAACTCTGACCTGGTAATTGATGTAGACGCTAACGGTAATTTGTATGTAAAACATGAATATAGGGTTAAAGCTACCGCCAGCGGTTTAAGCGAGTGTAGAGAGGCTAATCTAAGTATTTTGTTGGGAGTCGCACAAGCTACCCAAGACCCTAATTTTAGCGGTGCTATTGGGCTTGAGTATGCGAATGTAGATAACAAACTTCATGATGTATCGGAACTAAGAGATTTCTTTGCTTCATTAGATTTGTCTAATAACCCAAGGGCTAGAGACCTACCTATTAATATTCCAACTATTGTATCGAAAAGTGCAATTTCATCGGCGGTGGAAAAATATACTTTAAAGTTGAATGGGCCGTACACGCAAAGCAAAATCTCGATGTCGATGCAATCCGGAAAAGAAGTATTTCGTCAATTTGAGACGTTAAGCGAACGAAAGCTGTTTCAAAAGGCTGTAATTTACCTAGCTTACTTAATAAAAACGAATAAGATTGTATACAACGGTATATTAAATATATTGATGCTTTACCCTCAAGTTGATGAGCGTTTTGGTGACTTTAATAACCTATTTAATCATATATTTGAAGGTGAGGATGGAACATCTATCAATATAAAACAAATAAAAACCGAACTAAGTAAATTGAATGATTATAAATTTTATTTAGCGGATATAAGAGATGTAGGTTATGGGGCACATAAATTTGAATCATGGCTTGGCATTCAACGCCAACTTGAAAAGATAGGCGCAGCTGCTATGGCGTTAAAAAGGTTTCCTGCCACACTTTCAAAAATAAGGGAATCAATAAATTTATTTGAAGCTAATTCAGTCCAAGAAAACGCAATAAAAGATTTGAATAATAGGTTATTATTTCTCTCTAACACACTGGAAAAAGACTTAGATTATTGGATTGATGTAAATGGGATATTAAAAAATGCATTTGATGACTTTTGGTCAAAGTTAGGCTGGGGCACCGCAGGGATCAATACCCGATTACTGTTGTTATTTCTACTTTTAGAAGATGCCATTGAACTAGAAACACCACTGTTTTTAACATTAATTACATTATCTAATGAATCTGGGGAACGAGTAGTAATAAGAGTATGAGTCTTTGAAATTGTCATTACTCTTCTACGTATTAGCTGGTTTCAAAACAAAAAATACGCAATAAAAAAGGCTGCTCTGAGAGCAGCCTTTTTCATATTTGGTGGAGCTGGGGGGATTTGAACCCCCGTCCGAAAAGCCTCGACCTTTGGTACTACATGCTTAGTATCGTCTTTTAGTTAACCTTTACAGCTCGGACGAACACGATCTGCAAAGGCGAGGCCGCTTAGTTTTAGCCCTTCAACCCCGGCCAGGGTTTCCGCAGCGAGTCTGTGTAGGGTGACACTTCAGAACCGGGTCCACAGACATACACCGGAGAAGTGCTAGCGGGCTATTATGCCGCTAGAGCGTAGTTATCGTCGTTTGCGATTACTTTAAATTGCGGCTTTTTTACGAGGCCAACCGCACCTCGACATGCACCTCGGGCGTCTTGAATTCCGTCGAATCCTAATCAGCCCCTGAATTTGGTATCTCATTCAGAGTGTGCAAGCAGTATAACTGAGTAAGTCGTTTTTACTCAAGGCATTAATGAGGTTATTTTTGCTAAGTCCCTTTGAATGCTGAAATTTCAAACAGGAAATATCAGTTTTTATACATATTTTTACATTTAATGCATACATTATCTTAACATAGTACAAAAGTTGTGCTGAAATGGGGGTTGTTGTTACCTCTACTATAAAAATCCTGTAGCAACACATAACTATAATAACAAGCCGTATTTTACAGGACTTACTAAATGTCGATGTTTACCTTCGATAAGCAAAGTGGTGATGTCTCTTTGCAAGAACACCCACGAGATGCGGGTTTTCCTATCAATAGTGCACAATTGATAGAAGCGATTGAACAATCGCCTTATGCTAATTTTGAGTTAGTAGATGCCAATATCGGCAAGCTATTCACGCCAAGTAGCCATTACCAAACTCAGTCTTTGATTGTTGCTAAAGCTGTAGATGCACAGTTAAAAATTAGCATTGATGAAAAAAACATGGTGGTTGAAGCAAGTATAACAACTGCCCGCGGTGGAAAAATTATCAGCATGGACTGTGCTAAAGCAATGCTGGCTGAAGCCGGTGTTGTAAAAGGTATTAGTATCCGAGCGCTTGATACATTTTTAGGGCAACAATTTAAACAGCCCCCCGGCGCCCATTACTCCGCTATTATTGCACATGGCAGAATGCCCAAAGAAGGCACTGATGCTAAATTCGTGCGTTTATGCTCAACTGCACAAGACCGTGTATTAAGCCCACAAGAAACCACTGGCGGTAAAGTGGATATGCGCAACTTAGGTGCCATTATCACAGTTAAGCCTGGGACGCCTTTAATGCAACGAGTTCCTGCAACCGGTGGAGAAGATGGCTTTACTGTATTTGGTGATGTTCTACCCGCTAAACCCGGAAAAGATCTCCCTCTTGAACCATTCGAAGGCACACGAATTGACCCAGCTAATAGCAATATGCTGATCGCGGATGCTAAAGGGGTGCCTGTTGCCCTACCCCGTGGTATGCGTGTTGATGATGTATTGTGTTTTCATCATGTTGATGTAAGTACAGGTCATGTTGAGTTTGATGGCAGTGTTATTATCAGTGGTGATGTTAAAGATGGTATGTTCGTTAAAGCAACGGGCGATATTACAGTCTTAGGTTTTGTCGAATCAGCGACAATTGAAAGCAAGAGCGAAGTGACAATTATGCTAGGTGCGATTGGTCGTAAACGTGATAATGCAGATTCCTTTACTTGCAATATTACCGCCGAGCGCACTATTTCTGTTGGTTATGCTCAATATTGCCACATTAAAACACAGCAAGATCTGTTTATAGAGCGCCAAGCATTGCACTGTGATTTAAGTGCTAGACGACTTATTCGTGTGGGCAAAGCGAACAATCCTCGCGGTAAAATTATTGGTGGCAATATTTTAGATGCTATGCGAATTGAAACAGGCGAGCTTGGTGCGCCATCAGGCACCAAAACTCGTGTTTTTATAGCGCAGTACTGGCATGATTTACGCCAAAAGCAGCAGCAAATTAATGACTTTGAAAAATTATTAGCGACAAAAGCCGCAGCTCTACAGCAAGCACGAAAAAAGGCCAGTAAAATACCAGACCCAGCCCAGCGTGCGCATTACATTAATAAGATTACTGCAAGTGAGCAGCAAATTAAGTTAAAAACGGCCAGTACGAAAAAGAAAAAGCATTTGGTCAAACTAAAAATTTCACGATTACTAGCAACAAGTAGGCTTAAAGTAAATGAGTTGATGCACCCAGGGGTGGAGCTTAAGATTGCGCAAGAGAGTAAACAGTTTTCACGTATCTACCCTCCTAATATGCTGCGCTATGTTGAAGGAAAAATTACTCAGTCGTTTTAGCGGCTGAGTCTTGTTCTTCTTCAGTTACTTCGGTTTCTGGTAGTGGCCAACCACCAAGTTGCTGCCAGCGATTAACGATCAAACAAAATAGCTCGGCGGTGCGTTCGGTATCATAAAGCGCTGAGTGAGCTTGTTTGTTATCAAACTCAATGCCAGCAGCTCTACATGCTTTGGCTAAAACGGTTTGCCCTAACGCAAGCCCTGCAAGTGAAGTGGTATCAAAGCTAACAAATGGATGAAATGGTGTCCGCTTAATTTTACAACGCTCAATCGCTGCATTTAGAAAGCCATGATCAAACGCTGCGTTATGTGCTACAACCACTGAACGCTGACAACCTGCTGCTTTTTGTGCCTTGCGCACAACTTTACAGATCTCTTTAATCGCTTCTTCTTCTGGTACAGCACCACGTAAAGCTGAAAACGGATCAATACCATTAAACTCAATAGCCGCTTGCTCGATATTCGCGCCTTCAAATGGCTCAACATGAAAATGAACTGTGTGATCAATACTTAACACACCGTGTTCATCCATTTTTAATACAGATGCGGCAATTTCTAATAGCGCATCGGTGTCTTTATTAAAGCCTGCAGTTTCAACATCAATCACAACAGGAAAAAAGCCACGAAAGCGTTTTGCGAAAAGAGTTTGTTCAGTATTTTCCATAGTCTTCTTGGTTTGCCAGTGTAAGCTGGCTATTATGTCAAAAACCACGGCTGCTCTGCTAGGGGTAATACACTGAAATCGTATATTCTTAACAAGTTTTTAGGCACATTATTTGCTTTAAACTAATCAGCTAGCGCTGTGCTATGCAGTTTTAACTATTTAGCACACAAACTTGCCAATTAATTGGCATTGATGATTTGTTGGAGATTTACCGTGATGAAGTTTTCATTACTCCCTTTAAGTTTAAGCCTTATGTCGCTACTTGCTGCCACACATACAAGCGCAGCTATGCGTGAGTACACTGCAACAGCAGATACTTCTAACTGGAATATGGTTAAAACATCTCGCTTAGAATGCCAATTAAATCATGAAGTTCCTTACTATGGTGAGGCTATTTTTAGCACCACGGCCAGTAAAAATAAAGACGTTAACTTTAATCTTGATATGGTTGTTAGGCCAGATAACTACAGCATTGCTGGCTTAAAAGCAGTGCCACCACACTGGCGTGCAGGCATCCCAGCCCGTGATTTAGCTAATATGAAGCTGTTACGAAAGTTTGACGGCGAACTGGGTAATAAAACTGCGTGGGAGATGCTCACAGAACTTGAAAAAGGTTACCAACCGACATTTTATTACCAAGACTGGCAAAACAGTGCCGACAAAATTGCCGTTGGCTTATCAAGTGTTAACTTCAAGCAAGCCTACTGGGCATTTTTACAATGTCGCGATGCCATGTTGCCCTACAGTTTCGAAGATATTTCGTTCACTGTAATGAATTACGAACCAAACAGCAGCAACTTAACTAAGACATCACAAAAGCGTTTGGAGAAAATAGCCGAATACTTAAAGTACGATACGAGTATTGCCTCTATATCAATCTCGTCTTACACCGATAGTTACGGCGGTCGCTGGAATAACCTCGAATTATCTAAAAAGCGCGCAAAAGCGATTAAAGACTATATAGTTAGCTTAGGTATTGATGAAAATAAAATTGATACTGAAGGATACGGTGAAAAACGCCATGTTGCCAGTAACGACAACATTCTTGGCCGGAACACAAACCGCCGTTTAGTGATTCAAATTGCTAAAATGTAGTAGCCGCTATTGCGGCTACTCGCTTTAACCCATTTCTAATGGCTTGATACCTTTAAAACGTTTTATCCATTTATCGCCAAACTGGAAGAACGCTAGGCTTATCATAATAACCGTTGCACCAATTACCAGCTCTTGATCAATTGGTTCATCGTTTAATAAGCCGCCTATAGCAATTGCAAAGCTCGGTGTGATCAAGGTTGTTAATGCTACTGTACTCGCGTTCAATTTTTGCAATACATGAAAATAAGCCAGTGCACCAATTAATGAACCAAACACGCCTAAGTAAACAATTGAGTACAGTGATTTTGCGCTCCACATCTGGCTATTAAGTTGGCCATCTACCAGTAACCAAGTAATAAAAAACAGTGGCGTTACAAATACCAAAGCACCAAATGTGGTGGCCATTGGGTGAATAGCAATTCTTACCCGTTTGATCATCACGCCACTTAAACTAAAAAAGCACACTGCCATAAATACATATAGCAGACCACTAAGCTGCTCTACCCCACCTTGAATATGGCGCTGACTCACTAAAAATAAGCCAATTAAGGCGCAACCAAGAGCCGCAAGCTTAACCGCACTGAACTTAGGTTCGTTCAAGATCTTTTGCGCAAGTAAGCCAGACAAAATTGGCGCTAAACCAAACATCAATGAGATTAACCCTGAAGGCACCGTTTTAGCGGCCATGTAGCTTAATAACATGCCACCAAAAATACCAATGCTCGAATAGCCATAGAGGAACAAAGCGCGGCGATGCCAAGGCACTCGGATATTAGCCACAGCAACGACAAAGGCAGCCAACACCAGTCCCACCAGCATGCGTAAAAACACGGCTAGGGTCGGCGCTACCGTTTCACTACTCCAAACAATACCCAGTGGTGTTGTTGACCAAATCACCACCATTAAAAAATATGAGGCTTTAACAGGCACAAGCTTATTCCTTTAAAAAGGCGAAAAAAGCGGAAGAGAATTTAAAAGAGAAATAACCAACCGCTTAGGACGCGGTTAGTAAAACTTACTTAATTAACCGCAGCACATAACAGACCATACGACTGATGAGGTCAGGCGCATACAATTGTTTGTTGGTCGTTGGTTTAGCTGCATCATGGTATTTAAAAAGTAAGTTGAAGAAGCTTAAGAATCCACCCAAATGGTGATTTTGTCAACACTAAAACTCAGACAATTTTCCATAAAGTATCTAGGCGTTTTCAACGGCCTGTTTGCACATGTAAATCATAAGTTACATTTAATTTCTTTGATTTATAACAAAACTATTTAAGTTTTGTTAAACAAGTTATATCTTGCTTGCCTCTCACGAAGTTTAAGGGGCAAAAAGTGCTTAAAAATAAAACAATAGGTAGCATGTTAATTGTTGCTGGCACCACCATAGGTGCAGGGATGCTGGCATTGCCTATCGCCTCAGCAGGGCTTGGTTTCACAACAGCGTTATCACTTATCTTACTAACATGGATTTTAATGACCTACACAGCATTATTGATGCTAGAGCTACATCAATATGCCGACAGAGATGCGACCCTCAATACCTTAGCTAAGTCATGGTTAGGTAAACGTGGACAATGGGTGGCTAACTTTTCAGTGATGTTTTTGTTTTACGCATTATGCGCGGCGTATATCGCAGGTGGCGGTGCACAATTACAAGAAAAGCTTAATTCTGGTTTATCTCTGTCTTTAGCGCCGCAAGTTGGTTCAGTCATTCTGGCTGTGGTAATAGGTACGGTGGTTACGCTCGGCACTAGTAAAGTTGATAAACTTAACCGCGTACTTTTCACTATAAAGGTATGCGTACTAGCGAGCTTATTTTATATGCTGACACCATATGTTCACGGTCAGCACTTACTTGAAATGCCGATTGAACAAGGTCTGATTTTATCTGCAATCCCAGTGGTATTTACTTCATTTGGTTTTCATGGCTCTATTCCGTCGATTGTGAAATACGTGGGTTTAGATATCAAAACACTTCGTAAAGTGATGGTGGCAGGTGCAGCCCTGCCTTTAGTGATTTACATTTTTTGGCAGTTACTTAGCCAAGGCATGATGAGTCAAAGCGATTTACTACAAAGCCAAGGGTTACCGGGATTTGTAAGCAGTGTCGCTAGCATTGCTCACAGCCCACATGTTGCCACTGCTGTGAACATTTTTGCTGATTTAGCATTAGCCACGTCTTTCTTAGGGGTGAGTTTAGGCTTATTCGACTTTTTTGCTGATGCATTTAAAAAAGGTGATGGCAGTAAAGATCGTATCAAAACAGCCTTGATCACCTTTATTCCACCGCTAGGCTTTGCGCTATTCTACCCGCAAGGGTTTATTATGGCACTTGGCTACGCCGCCATTGCGCTGGTTATTTTAGCGGTGTTTTTACCGGTTGCTATGGTCTATAAGCAACGAAGCAGCAAACCTGATGCGGGTTACCAAGTTAAAGGCGGTAATATTGGTTTAGCACTGGCCGCCCTGTTTGGTGTGCTTATTATTAGTGCTCAAGGTTTACAAATGGCGGGGCTTATTCCAGCGATTGGTTAAACAACTAATCAAATCAAAAAAGCACCCGAGGGTGCTTTTTTTGTGTCTGGGTTAAGGTGAAATTAAAACACCATCGCCTTACCGCGGCCAGATGCTTCAGAGGCCGCATCTAATTTACCGTCTTTATTAATGATCACATGTAAATCACCAAAATGGCGCTCATCAAGTGTATAACCCATTTTCTCAAGGGCTTTAACAACTTTTGGTTCAAGACCTGTGTGGTATCGAATCACATTTTTAGGCCATAACTGGTGATGAAAACGTGGGCTGTCTACCACTTGCTCTGCAGTCATATCAAATTCAATGGCATTTAAAATAGACTCATACACAGAGCTAATAATCGTGGTGCCACCCGGCGAACCAGTTACCATTTTAACTTTGTTATCTTGAAGTAGAATGGTCGGTGTCATTGAGCTTAGCATGCGTTTATGTGGTTGAATTTCGTTAGCTTTACCACCAATTGCACCAAATACATTCATCACACCTGGCTTGGCACTAAAGTCATCCATTTCATCATTTAAAATAAATCCTGCACCAGAAACAACAACGCCACTCCCAAAGCTCAAGTTTATCGTCGTGGTATTCGCTACCGCATTGCCCCACTTATCTAGAATAGAAAAGTGCGTTGTTTGTTCACTTTCGTGTAAACCAGGTTTGATGTTCTCGGTAGTTGAAATGGCATCTGGACGAATTGTACTTGCTCGCTTGGCGAGATAATCATCTGCAAGCAATGCAGTTTTTGGCACTTCATAAAAATCTGGGTCGCCTAAATATTCAGCTCTGTCGGCGAATACGCGTTTACCTACTTCAGCCAAAATATGAACATAGGTTGTTGAATTGTGCTCAAGTGTTCCTTTTGGCTTTGCAAGGTCGTACATTTTTAGCCACTGTAAAATAGCAATACCACCTGAACTTGGCGGTGGTGATGTGAGCACTTCGTAACCACGCCAGTTACCCTTAATTGGTGTACGCGATTTAGCTTCATAAGCTTTTAAGTCTTGCTCAGTAATAATGCCACCATGTTGCTTCATAAACGTCGCAATGATGTTCGCAGTCTCACCTTCGTAAAAGCCTGCTTTACCTTGGTCACGAATACGCTTTAATGTGGCGGCAAGTTCTGGCTGCTTGAAAACCTTGTTTGCTTTGGCATCAGCAAAGTAATCTGAAAAGTTAATGTTAACCGACTTCTTAGCCATTCGCGCAATGTAACGCTCAATACTAGCGGCTAATTTTGGATGAACCACAAAACCTTGCTCAGCTAACTTAACTGCAGGCTCTAGCAGAGTCTTCCACTCTAAACTACCGTGCTTTTGATGCGCAAGCCACATACCTGCAACACTGCCCGGTACACCACTTGCGTGAATACCGTATACCGACATGTTATCGATGACATTTCCTTTTTCATCAAGATACATATCTCTGTGTGCAGCAGCTGGAGCCGTCTCACGGTAATCAATAAAATCACCCTTGCCATCTTTTTGGATCAGCATAAAACCGCCACCGCCAATATTACCGGCTTCAGGTAAAGTAACCGCTAGCACAAACTGTGCAGCAATTGCTGCATCAACTGCATTACCCCCCTGCTCTAAAATGGCACGAGCGGTGTCGCTGCTGTAACTATCAGGCATAGCCACAGCTGCTTGCTTAGCAAGTAGTGACTGATGACAAAATAATACGGCTACGAAACATAATCGCACTGCATACTTAACTATATGAGTCATAGAACTTCCTTTTTTATTGATGAAACTTTCACCCATTTACGCATGTTAAAGCTGGTTGGGTCAATCAGTTGTGTTCAAATGGTGTTAATTGCTCTTTTGGACAAGAGTAGAGCACCGCAGGTAATTGGCCGTGCTCATCTGTATGGTTATAGTTTTTAATAAATTTAAGCCCCAGCTTTTCCATCACTTTAATAGAGCCGATGTTATCTTTCAGTGCTGTCGCTGAGAGCGATTTAACTGTTGGATCCTGACATACCCCATGGGCAACAGCTAATGCTGCCTCAGACGCATAACCTTTACCCCAGCTCATTTGTTTAAAGCGCCAACCAATTTCTAAATCACTGTAATCAGGCTGTTCAAAAAAGCCCATAGGCCGTACTAATACCCAGCCGATAAATGTATTGCTCTCGATGATATTTACCTGCCAAAGCCCCCACCCTTTTTGCTCATTACGATATGCATTCAAGCGTGGAATGAATACCTCTTTGATGGTCTGCATACTGGATATTTTGCCACGAGTTAGATATTTCATTACCTCTGGGTCGTTATCGAGCTCATATAAAAGCTCGGCATCATTGCCATCCATTAATCGAAAACTTAAACGTGTTGTTCTAGCTATGTTCATTTTTATTTGTTTATACTGCTTGTGGAGTTGGATAACCATTAGAGAAAATTATGAAAAAATTAGCAAGCTTAGTTTTATTAGGCTGTATAGCCTTAACAGGATGTGACGATGCCGAGCAAGCAAAGAAAGATGCTAGCGAAGCAAAAGAAGAAGTAAAGCAAGCTCTTAATGACGCTTGGGGCGACGTAAAAGACGCCACCAATGAGTTTAATGATGACTCGCTGCAAGAATTACTCGAAGAGAGTAAAAAAATGGGCTTAAACATGTATGACGACGGTAAAGAGATTGCCTTAGATGCATGGATTGAGAGCAAAGAAGCAGCAGGTGAACTAACCGAAAAAACCAAGCAAAAAGCAAAAGAACTGGCTGAAGAATTAAGAGAAGCGCGCGAAAAGCGCGAACAAGAGAAAAATAATTAAAAAGAAAGGGCAAGTATTTACTTGCCCCTTTTTTGTTAGTAATTAAAGCTCAAATTCTTTTTTGAATTTTAAGCCAAATTCGCTGCGGTCGTTGCTGCGCATCACGCCAACAAAGCCAGATTGTTGTAAGCGACCTACATCATAAACTTCGTTTAACACGTTCTCACCGTAAAGAGTCACTTCAAAGTCACCGTTCGGGTTTAAGTAAGAGATGTTAAAGCCAACTAATTCACGCGAATCAATGTGTTCACTTTGGTTGAAAACTGATTGACCTTGCATATCGCTACGGTAAGAGTAGTTTGCGTTTACTGCCACTGTGCCACCGTTACTTAAATCAATGAAATAAGAAGGTGCGACCATCACAGTCCAACGTGGTGTTAGTGCTGGTGAATCACCTTTACCAATACCTAATACACCGTCATCTACTTCTGTGATTTCTGAATCTAAATAACCAATAGCACTACGTAGCGTAAAGTCATCAGTAAATGCAATTGTTGTCTCAAGCTCGATACCTTGTGCTTTAGATTCACCCGCATTTTCTACGATAGTAACGAAACCGCCACCTGCAGTTGGATCTGAGAATGGTAATGCAAGGTCTGTGTAGTCAGTAACAAACACCGCAAGCATCATAGATACATCTTCATGTACCTGACCTTTAAGGCCTAGCTCATAGTTAATAGCTTTTGTTTCATCGAAAGAAACAAATTGATCAGGACCACCAAATGGACGCGGTGGGAAACCACCTGTTTGATAACCTTTTTGGATTTGGCCATACACGTTCATGTTATTGCTAAGCTGGTACGACGCATTTAAATCCCATGTTACTGCATCAAAATCAGCACTTACGTATTTACGTGTCGCAAACGTTGGGAACAAGGCATCGGCTTCTTTTTTATCTTTCGAATAACGCAGACCACCGCCGACAGTTAAATCATCGCTTAGGTCATAGCTTGCATTGATATAAGCTGCGTATGAGTTAGTCTCTTGGTTGATATCAAAGTAACCGTAATCACCAAACGACGCGGTAGTACCATCATTTAAAAGGCCATCTGGTGTGTTGAATGGGCTAAATACGAACGGACCAGAACTTGTGAAGCCATCTTCATTAAAGAAGTACAAACCAGACACAAAGTCCATGTTATCGAAGCTACCGTTTAATTGGATTTCGAATGAATACTGATCTGCACCACCTTCTTCAGGGAATTCAGATAAGTTAAGAGCTACAGCGTCATCATCAAGACCACCTTCATACTCTGAGCTACGGTAGCTGGTGATGAACTTAGCTGTGTAGGTATTATTGATGTGCCAATCAGCGGTTAAAGACGTGCCCCAGCCTGAGTAAGCTGTCGACTCAATACCTGCTACCGTTGATGCTAAATCATCAGGATCACTTGGTAACATATCTTCTGTTAGTAATGGGAAATCACCATTGAATGGGTCATTCGGATCCAGTGGCGCTGTTAATTCAATTGTGTATGGTGATTGGCCTGATTCGTTATCAACACCATCAATTGAGAACACAAAAGATAAGTCGCTGCTTGCTTGCCATTTAAGCGCCATACGACCGCTTAACTCTTGCTCTTCACCGATTTCTTTTTCTGGGTTAGCAAGGTTAATCGCTTCACCTACACCATCGCGTTGCTTATAAGACACGCTTGCAGACATGCTTACAGTGTCGGTAAGGCTGTTATTAAAGTAAATGTCACCCGCTAAACGGCCACGGCTACCTACTTTTGCCGTTGTCGTTACAATGCCTTCGTCACCAGGTTGCTTAGTAATAATATTTACTGCGCCACCTAATGTGTTACGACCGTACAAAGTACCTTGTGGACCACGTAACACCTCTACACGCTCAACATTTGGTAATGATAAGTTTGAGCCCATTTGACGACCAAGGTATACACCGTCTAAGTAAACACCTACACCCGGATCAGTTGTGATCACGTGGTCTTGTAAACCAATACCACGAATAAACACTGATGCATGAGCCGCATTACCTACACCATAACGGGTGATGTTTAGGTTAGGTACGTATTTACCAATGTCTTCTAGGTTGCTCATGTTTGCTTTATCAATCAGGTTTTCACCGATTGATGTCACCGCTGTTGGCGACTCAAAAATGCTTTCTGTACGCTTACGCGCTGTTACTTCGATTTTCTCGAAAGCATCTTGTTTAGCAGAGGTTTTTTCTTGCTCAGCAAACGCTGAAGTAGATAATGCAGCAACAATGGCCACAGTTAACTGTGAGAGATGACGTAATTTCAATTAAAACTCCAAAGGATACCGTGTGTGTATTTTCGCCCATAAATTTCAGGCATAAAAAAAGACGCTTAGCTATAAGCATCTTTCCTCTGGAAGGGCATTATATGTCAGTTTTGTGAAAACATGTATAATTATTTTATTTTTTATTAATTTTAAACAACATCCTCCTTAATATGTATTACAAATAGCATAATTTTACCCAAAACAACTCCTTCCTTGATCTCACCATTCATTTGCATGCAAACAGACAAGGTTATAATTTTTAGAAAGTAAACCAGTAGCGCTTAGCTAAAAGCAATTAAATCTTCATTAACTCCTCTTACTTTTGATTGAATAACAAACAATAAATAGTCTATGCTTTTAGTTGACCCCATTTTGCAAGGAGCAAACTTTGAAATTACCTACCCCTTTGCGTGTTGCCATTTTAGCCGCAGCCACTGCGATTTCACTTACAGGCTGTCAACTCACCTCTAGCGAACTACCTGCTATTAGCGATACAGGTACCAAGCGTATTGGTCATGTAGTTTGGCACGATCTTATTACCCCTGATTTAGCACAATCTAAAGCCTTCTATGGCGATGTGTTTGGTTGGCAGTTTAAGCAGGTTAACGACAGCTATTTACTCGCTACCTCAGACGGTCAATTAATTGCAGGTATGGCTGAGCTTGATAATAAGCAAAATGCCAGTCATTGGCTGAGCATGTTAAGTACTGACAATATCGCTGCAATAAGCGAAAAAACAGTCTCAGCTGGCGGTAAAGTTTTAATTGCTAGTACAGAAATTAAAGGACGAGGCAGCATAGCAGTATTAGAAGATCCGCAAGGCGCGGTATTTTCTTTGATCAACACAGTTAATGGTGACCCAGCTGCTACATACAGTGATAATCGTTGGATATGGCAAGAAGTCTGGACTGACAACCCTGAGCAAAGTCAGTCTTTTTATCAATCGCTTGGCAATTATTCTGTTCAGACTAAATCACTGGGTGAAAATAACTATAAATATCTAACAGCCGATAATAAACCGGCTATTGGTTTTGTTAAAAAGCCTGACACTAACATTGGCAATACCTGGGTTAACTACATTAAAGTTGCCAATATTTCCGACACACTCCTTAAAGTAAAAGCCGCAGGTGGTGTAGTTCTTATGGCGCCGACTCAACAAGTGCGAAATGGCAGTGTAGCCATTATTCGTGATCCTGCAGGCGCAGGTATTGTAATTCAGGAGCAAATGTAATGAAAAAACGCATTCTAAAAATAGCCGCGCTAGCAGCCACCTTAGTGCTACTAAATGCATGCACACCTTATGCTAGCCTTGATATTAATGCCCCTTTTAAAGTTGGGCCTGTCTATGTAAACCCAAGTATTGGCATTGGCGGGACGCTTTAAAAATAAAAGTCTGCGCCCTTAATTAATGTTTTATCTTTAAACGCTGGACGTGCGAAAGCACGTCTTCAGCTTTTGCACCTAAATAAACATAAATAGCTAAAGCCAATAACAGCCCCGCCACAGCAAACATCATCAGCACAGCAGGAATAACATACTCAGTTTGACCAAGCGCAGCCTTGAACATAGTTAATAATGCCTCAATCGATACTGCAATCAGAATAGTCGAAATAAAACGCGTGATAGTGCGGCGAGTCGAGCTATGGCGGAAGATATCTTTATGCATCAAAATTTCTTCCTCGAGAATTGTTTTTCCTAAATCAAAAATGGCTAATGCAAGAGTAACGAAAATGATGATTGTAAAAGGTTTTAATGGATCAGAATGAGGCTGCTCACTCATTAACAGTTCTAGCATACCGATGAATACTTGATAGAGTAAATAAAAGACTAAACAAAACAAACAACCAACAATTAAGCCGTAGCCAGCTTTAAAGTAAGCGGTCATGCTTGCACGTTTAGTATCACCCATAATAAATTCAACCAGCTCAGTTAAGCAGACATCTATCACAAGAAAATAATGGCCCCCTTGTTTCTTTTCGACCGGTTTAATTGCAGAAATACATAAATGCCTAGTTGCTGTCGAGATATAAGGAGAGGTGAAATGTGCTTCAGGTGCGCTCGACACTAATAAAAAATAAGGCCTAGCGCTTAAATCCTGCCCTGCTCCTTTATGCGCCAAATGCTTCTTGTACTGACGTTTAAAGCAGACATTATCACCGAGCTGAATACCTTGCTCATTTAAGCAATACTGTAACTCTAAGAACGGATACTGTTTTACAAGTTGCTGATAGTCTTGTTCGTTGGTGATTGAAGCTTGCACACTCGCTAAAATAGACAGTAGTAAATTGTGTATCAGCAATTGTTGTTCTTCATATCGCTCAATTGCACTGAGATAACTCATTCTCGCCATCTTTGTATCCTTAAGAGAATAGATACAACTAAGTAAGCAAGGTGTGCTCCAAGTTTAAAAAGCGATAATAATCAGCTTGATATAAAAAATGACGATATAAAATTAGAATAATGGCACTAAAAAAGTGCATCGTGTGTTGTATAAAGCACTAAAACGAAAAAAGCCGTAACACAGTGTGTTACGGCTTTTTAATTTTGGTGCGGATGGGGGGACTTGAACCCCCACGGCCGAAGCCACCACCCCCTCAAGATGGCGTGTCTACCAATTCCACCACATCCGCATACAATTCTGTATGTTGTTAAGCTTTTTGTTTACTTGAGGAATGAAAACAGCTTAACAGGTATTAGCCTAAGCCAATTAATTTGGTACGTCAGAGCTCTTTTCTTCTGTTACCGGCACATCGTTTTGTGCAGGAGTAACAGTTTCAACAGCTGGCGCAGCTTCTAGGTTTTCCCACTCATCTGTCTTTTTAATTTGACCAGCTGTTAGGTTGCCTAGAACAATACTTAGCACAAAGAAAATTGTTGCTAAGATTGTGGTTGTTTTAGTCATAAAGTTACCAGCACCAGATGAGCCAAACACGGTAGCAGAAGCACCTGCACCAAATGATGAACCCATATCTGCGCCTTTACCTTGTTGGATTAAAACCATACCAACTAGAGCTAAAGCAACAATTAAATAAACTACTAATAAAATTTCGTACATCTTATACGGTCCCTTTTGCACTTTCGCAGATTGCAGTAAATGAGTCTGCTTTTAGACTTGCGCCACCAATTAGGCCACCGTCAATATCTGGTTGTGCAAATAATAATTCGCTATTTTTTTCATTCACGCTACCACCATATAAGATGGTTAATTGCTGTGCTAAGTCATCATCTAAAGAAGCAATTTTCTCACGGATAAACTTATGAACAGCTTGCGCTTGCTCAGGTGAGGCAGTCTTACCTGTGCCAATGGCCCAAACGGGCTCGTATGCTACCACAGAATTCTTCAGTGCTGCTACACCTAATTTGTTAATTACAGCATCAATTTGTGCTGCAACCACTAATTCGGTTTCATTTGCTTCACGTTGCTGTTCACTTTCACCAACACATAGTACCGGTGTTAAACCAACATCTTGCGCACGAGCAAATTTATCTGCCACAACCTCATCTGATTCGCCATAAATACTACGACGTTCAGAGTGTCCAACAAGTGTGTATGTTGCGCCTAAGTCTTTAACCAGTTGCGCATCTACCTCACCGGTAAATGCACCTGCTTGGTTCTCAGAAACAGTTTGCGAACCAACCACAACATCTTGCTGAGTTACAGCGTTAATTAATGGGAATGGTGGAAAAACCACAATATCAAGTTCATCCGATTGAACATCTTTAATAGCGCTAGATAGCTGTTCAACAAGCTCTAATGAGCCGTTCATTTTCCAGTTACCTGCTACCATCGGCTTACGTGCTGCCATATTTCCACTCCACATTAGAAAGCGGGCAAGATACTAACTCGACTTGCCCTAAGTTACAAGAGGTTATTGTTATACCACGGTTTGTTTGCTCACAGATTCAACAACTGCGGCAATTTTTTGAGCACTATCAAGTACAATTTTCTCTTGCTCAGCTTCAACCATCACGCGAACAACAGGTTCAGTCCCTGATTTTCGAAGTAACACTCGTCCTGTATCTCCTAGTTGCGCTTCAACTTCAGCAACCATATCGATAACAGCCTGAGCTTGTGTTGGATCTGTGCCCTGAGGGTAACGTACGTTGATCATTTTCATTGGGTATTTTGTAAAGCCAGCGCCTAGATCTTGTAATGTTTTATTTTGCGCGACCATAGCTGCGAGTACTTGTAAGCTCGAGATAATACCATCACCCGTACTGATCAGGTCTAAATTCAATACGTGCCCTGAACTCTCACCACCGATTTTCCAGCCTTTTTCTTGTAAAAGCTCCATCACGTAGCGATCGCCCACTTTACTACGAGCAAAACCAATACCGCGCGCTTTTAGGGCATTCTCTAGGCCCATATTTGACATAACGGTGCCAACAACACCACCACCTAGAATATCGTCATTAGCAGCTTGGCATGCAATGATATAAACAATATCATCACCATCAAAAACTCTGCCATTATGATCAACCATCATTACGCGGTCACCATCACCGTCATAAGCAATACCCACATCAGCATTATGTTCTAATACTTTGCGTTTAAGAGTTTCAACATGGGTTGCACCACACTCTAAGTTGATATTTACCCCATTTGGCTCGCAAGCATGACAGATAACCTCTGCGCCTAGCTCACGCATTACCGAAGGAGCAATGTGGTATGTAGCGCCATTGGCACAATCAAGCACAATTTTTAACCCTTCTAAAGACAGGCCTTGTGGGAATTGGCTTTTACAAAACTCAATATAGCGACCATCCGCTGTTTCTAAACGACGAGCTTTACCTAGTTTGTCTGAGGCAACACAGGTCATAGGCTCATCCATCATAGCTTCTATTTCAAGCTCAACTTCATCAGGTAGCTTTAAGCCTCTGCTTGAAAAGAATTTAATACCGTTATCATGATATGGATTATGCGATGCACTAATTACAATGCCCGCTTCAGCACGGAATGTTTGGGTTAAATAAGCAACAGCAGGTGTCGGCATAGGGCCCAAAAGAACAACATCAATACCCGCCGCAATTAAACCTGCTTCAAGCGATGTTTCCAGCATATAACCTGAGATACGAGTATCTTTACCAATTATAACTTTCTTGGTGCCAATTTTTGATAGTACACGACCAGCAGCCCAGCCTAGTTTTAAAGCAAATTCAGGGGTGATTGGAAACTCCCCAACCATGCCACGAACGCCATCCGTGCCAAAATATTTTCTTGTTTTACTCATTTGTAATTCCTTTCTTACATGCTTGCCATACGCTAAGCACATCGACTGTTTCTAATACATCATGTACACGAATAATTTTAGCGCCATTTTGGGCCGCAATTAATGCTCCCGCTAAGCTACCTGCTAAACGCTCACTCGTGTCTCTTTTTAATAAGTTACCTATCATTGATTTGCGTGATAAGCCTGCTAACACTGGTAGATTAAATTGATTAAACTCATCAAACCTATCAAGGATTTGATAGTTATGAGCCAGTGTTTTACCAAATCCAAAACCTGGATCCAGTATAATTCGATGTTTCTGAATACCCGCTTGCTCGCATGCTGCAATACGCTCGGCAAAAAAACGATTTATGTCTGCAAATAAATCAGTATATACCGGATTACTTTGCATAGTTCGTGGCTGCCCTTGCATGTGCATTAAACAAATAGCCACATCTGGGTACTCAGCAAGTACATCTATAGCCCCAGGTTCTTGCAATGCTCTTACATCATTTATGATATCAGCACCGGCAATAATAGCTTGACGCATCACTTCGCTTTTACTGGTATCTATAGAAATAATGCAATCGCTACTTTGCCTAAGTGCTTTAACCAATGGGATTACGCGTTTTAGCTCTTCATCTAAAGACACATCAGGTGCGCCTGGGCGAGTGGATTCACCACCAATATCAATAATTTTTGCGCCTTGATTTAAAAGAGCTTGCGCTTGTTTGACAGCGCTGTCGAGCTGACAGTAGTTGCCGCCATCTGAGAAAGAGTCAGGGGTTACGTTTAAAATCCCCATTACAATAGGGTCGTCGAGGTGTAAAGTGCGACCTCGGGGTAATTTAATAGCGGTCATCGATCACCTTTACTGCTTCCATGGCAAAAAATACAGTATTGTTTTCTGCTACAAAAAAGCCCCGGCATGCGGGGCTTTTGCTTTTTCTATTTTAGCGATTATTCAGCTTTGTCATCAAGGTTTGTTTCATCCTTTTTTACTGAATCTTCGCTTTTTATCTCTTCGGGGGCCGATTCTACTTTCGGAGCCGAAGATTTTTTGTCATCTGGACGACGGTCATGAACATCACGAGGTTCACGAACTGGCTTACGAGCCATTAAGTCATCAATCTGACCAGCATCAATCGTCTCGTACTTCATAAGTGCATCTTTCATCGCATGAAGAATGTCGATGTTATCTTTTAATATTTGCTCAGCACGTTGGTAGTTACGGTCTGAGAACAAACGCACTTCACTATCGATAACTTTAGCTGTTTCATCTGACATGCTCATAGCACGGCTACCACCGCCACCCATGTACATTTCGTTTTGATCTTCAGCATAAAGTAATGGACCTAGCTTTTCACTTAGACCCCACTGAGTAACCATTTTACGAGCAATATCAGTTGCACGTTCAATATCGTTACTTGCGCCCGTTGTTACTTTATCTTCGCCATAGATTAAAGCTTCAGCGATACGGCCACCATAAAGACTCGAAATCATTGACTCAAGCAACTCTTTTGAGTGACTCACGCGGTCTTGCTCTGGCAAGTACATAGTAACCCCCAGTGCACGGCCACGAGGGATAATCGATACTTTATACACAGGGTCATGTTCAGGCACCATGCGACCAACAATCGCGTGACCCGCTTCGTGGTAAGCAGTCATTTCTTTTTCTTGCTCACTCATCACCATGGTCTTACGCTCTGCACCCATCATGATTTTATCTTTTGCTGCATCAAACTCTGCCATGCTTACTACACGCTTGTTACCACGTGCAGCATATAGCGCAGCTTCGTTAACTAAGTTAGCAAGATCAGCACCAGAGAAACCTGGCGTACCACGTGCAATTACAGCCGCTTCTACGTTGTCACCTAGTGGTACTTTGCGCATATGTACTTTTAGGATCTGTTCACGTCCGCGAATGTCTGGTAAACCAACAACAACTTGACGGTCAAAACGACCAGGACGTAATAACGCTGGGTCTAATACATCAGGGCGGTTGGTTGCTGCGATAACAATAATACCTTCGTTACCTTCAAAACCATCCATCTCTACAAGCATTTGGTTAAGTGTTTGCTCACGCTCATCGTGACCACCACCCATGCCGGCGCCACGTTTACGGCCTACCGCATCAATTTCGTCGATAAAGATGATACACGGTGCGGCTTTCTTCGCTTGCTCGAACATGTCACGTACACGTGATGCACCAACACCAACGAACATTTCTACGAAATCAGAACCTGAGATTGTGAAAAACGGCACTTTTGCTTCACCTGCAACGGCTTTTGCAAGTAACGTTTTACCTGTACCCGGAGGACCTACCATTAGTACGCCTTTCGGGATGCTACCACCTAGCTTTTGGAATTTAGATGGGTCACGTAAGAAGTCAACCAGCTCAGTTACATCTTCTTTTGCTTCGTCACAACCAGCAACATCAGCAAAAGTAGTTTTAACTTGGTCTTCACTCATCAGGCGCGCTTTACTCTTACCGAAAGACATCGCGCCTTTACCGCCACCACCTTGCATTTGACGCATGAAGAAAATCCATACACCAATAAGCAGTAACATTGGGAACCAAGAGATTAAAATGCTGGCGAGGAAAGACTGCTCTTCAGGCTTTACACCTTTCACATTGACATTGCTTTTTAATAAATCGTTCAAAATGTCTTTATCATACATTGGCATGATAGTTTGAAAGCGCTCACCGTTTGTTTTGGTGCCAGTAATAGTACCTGTTGTGCTTTCGATTGAAACTTCTTGAATAGCGCCGCTACGAGCATCGCTTACAAACTGAGTGTAACTTGTTTGGCGATCAACTTGATCACCACCATTAAAGCTCTGAAACACTGACATTAGCACTACTGCAATGACCAGCCAGAGTATTAGATTTTTCGCCATATCGCTCAAGGGGTTAACCTCTTGTATCCAATTAATTTAAATTCAACTTAACGCTGCACAACTGTACTACAGTTTGTAGCCTGTCGCCACTATATAAACTTCCCGAGAACGGGCACGCGAAGCATCGGGCTTTCTAATTTTTACCGCTTTAAAGCTATTACGTACGTCCTGCAAGTATTGATCAAATCCTTCGCCTTGGAATACTTTGACACAAAATGCGCCGTTTTTCTTTAAAACTTGGTGACACATATCCAACGCGAGTTCTACTAGGTACATACTACCAGCTTGGTCAACAGATGTATTGCCGCTCATATTTGGTGCCATGTCAGAAAACACCACATCAACATTTTTTCCGTCAATACGAGTTAATAACGCATCAAGCACGGCTTCTTCACGGAAGTCGCCTTGCAAAAAGTCGACACCTGCTAGCGAATCCATTGGTAGGATATCACACGCAATAACTTGACCATTATCACCTACTTTTTCTGCTAAGTATTGTGACCAACTACCTGGAGCCGCACCTAAATCAACCACCGTCATTGATGGTTTGATTAATTTATCTTTGTTTTGAATTTCGTCTAATTTGAATACCGCACGAGAACGCCAGCCTTTCTTTTGCGCTTCGTGAACATAAGGATCGTCGAAATGTTCCTTCAGCCAACGCTTAGAACTGGCTGAATGTTTTTTATTTGCCATAAAATTAATACGTAACTAATTAGTAATATTCTCTAGATGGCGTTAGAATACCCTTAATTCAAGCCATATTCAGCAAAATTTGTAACAACATGAAATTATCGAACAAACAAAAGCAGTTTTTAAAAGGTCAAGCACACAGTTTAAAACCTGTTGTATTACTTGGTGCTAACGGTTTAACCGAAGGTGTTTTGGTTGAGATTGACAGCGCGTTAGACATTCACGAATTAATCAAGGTTAAGGTACCTACTGATGATCGTGAAACTAAAGCATTGATTTTTGATGCGATTGTTCGCGAGACTAAAGCAGAGAAGCTTCAAACAATTGGTCACACAATTGTACTGTATCGTCAAAGCGAAGATAAAAAAATTCAATTACCACGCGGCTAAGTCCGTATCGGCAATTTAAAAATAAAAGCCAGCGTTACTCGCTGGCTTTTCTATTTCTGAATCAATTTTATTTTGTAACCAAACATGAGCCGCTTGCTATTTTTCTGCACGAGTGTATTTAAGTACCCGATTAATGAACTCAGTAGTTAATTCATTAATCAAACCCGTTTCGGCATTCAACACTAAACTAAAGCCAATATTCAAATGTGGAAACACCACAAGATCACTACGATAACCTTGCACCCAGCCACTATGGTAATAAAGTACTTCGTCATCATAGTCATAAATACGCCACCCCAATCCGTAAAAAGCATCATTTACGTGCTCTCGCCATACTCTGCGGCGAGTTTCCTTTTTGGTATGCGTATATGGGCGTGTTTGTTTGATCAGCGCATCCAATGGCAGCACATCAGGGAATTGCCCTAACTGGGCGTTTAGCCATATTGCCATATCACTGGCGCTTGCATTTACACCTGCTGCTGCTGGCACCTTATAATAATTTTTCTTTAAACGTGATGTATACCAACGCTTTCTGCCACGCACATGTGGATGCGCATAGTTTTCATCTTTTACCATGCCTTCAAAACCAACGCTGGCATCATTCATTTTTAGTGGCGCAAAAATATATTCAGTGATCCAGTGGGAATAATCCATTTGAGTTGATTTTAAAATTACTGAATCAATTAAACTAAACATCACATTCTGATAGCCATAACACTCACTGGGCTTACAAATTGGCTCTACTGCTAATAAACGTTCAACAATGTCGGGATAACTCATCCGTGACTCAATTAAGTTATCGTAGGCATTTGGCACCAAGCCACTTGAATGACTCAATATATGATAAATTTTTAAATCATCTTTGTAGACGGTATTTGAAAACTCAGGAATAAATTTACTAATTGGATCATCAATATTAAATTCGCCTTGTGCCGCAAGTTTTGCAGTAAGTGAGCCTGCAAAAGTTTTTGACACCGAAGCTAAACGAAACCGAGTATGTTGGTTTACCCTGCGACCATCCTTTATTTTTGTTCGCCCAATCCCTTTGATGAAATCTTCTTCACCTAACTTCACAATCGCCAATGAACCGCCAGGAATACCTTTACTTGTTAACTTGCGGGTTAAATATTTATTATAATCATTGACGAATGTTTGCCATTGCTGATCACTAGCAAGTGCATACCGACTTGAAAAAAGCTGAATAAGAAGGAGAAAAAAGAAAGGAATAAAACGTAAACTGTACTTCATTAGTTATTTTTTTAAATTCGTTTAGGAAGTTTCTCATAACATAATATCATGAACTTTTGCTTCGACTAACGTACAATACGCTTAATCTTTATTTTTTATGGGTAGATTATACTATATGCGCTTTCTTTTTGTTTTGATTTTTTGTTTTATCTCAGTTGGTTGCGCTTTAAAACCAGAACCAGCACCGCTTTTAACTATGCCAAAAAAACCGACACTGCAAAGCCAATACTTTCAAATTGAGTATCAAACAGAGCACGAAGCTCCTAAAGTTAAGTCTGTTCAATTGCCAGCCCATGCCGTTAAAAAGAATCAGACTGTCACTATTATTGCCGACAAAACGAGTGTTACTGACACTCTTTATAAACAAATTTCAGATGCTTTAATCGAAAAACAATTAAAAGTAATAAAAGGTGATGAAGCTGATTACGCTTTGTCGATTCATCAACTTGATTTAGATTTGGTTGATGATACTGAATATCTGCTAGTTAAACCCGATAAAGCATTTCCATTGTTTGCAGATGTTGCTGCGCAATATCCAACTCAACAATGCGCAACTATTTTGGCACAAGTTAGCATGCGTCTAACGCATAAAAAGACCGGAGATGTGGTCTGGTTTGCAAAATCTTCAATCGACAGCGCGAGCTTTCACCGTGAGCCTCTTATTTATCGTGTAGAGCAACAGCAAACTATTAAAAATGAGCTAGAAGTTGCCAGCTTTATTCATGCACAAAATACTGAACAAGCTCGTCTAGAGCGCATTAACAAAAAAGTACAGGTACCACCTTACCAAACTGTGATGCGTATGAGTTCATTAACTAAGCAACAAGGTCCGTGTAATCGCACTGAAATTAGTGCTCTAACACCTATGATGCAATATTACCTCAGCAGCATCCTGCTCGATAAGATTAAAGTACAATAACATCTAGGCTGTTTGTTTTACCCATAAACAAACAGCCTATCTTTTAGTACTCGTAACACTTTCTTACACATCTAAGCCCTCACCTACATTTTTTTACAGATTACAGGAACTCGATAACAATATACTATATCCTCTTACGACATTACTTTTTCGAAACAAGGATGAGACATTGCGAGTTTACGCCACCATTTTAGTACTTTGCTTGTGGTTTTTCGCTGCATCAAGCCATGCCAGTAATCGCTATTATGCTGACAACACTTTGGAGCCAAGCCAAGGCTTTGCTTGGGACTGGGGCATTGGAGCTGGTTATTACATCGAAGACTCTTACCTAGTAGGCATGGATTCTTACAATGATGGTTTTGAGCCAGACATTCACCTTGCAATATCGTATGAAAAGTTTTACCTCGATTATGACCAAAGCCAATTAAGTGGTGGCCTAACTATGGGCTATAGCTTGATTGACAAGTTTGAATGGGGTCTTGATTTAGTCGGTACAAACATTCAGTCTGGTTTTGATGAAACTGGTCTCGCCTTTTATGGTGACGATGTCATCGATGAACTAGCAGGGATAAGAAATAGAAATTACGATTTTGATGTTGGCTTGCGTTTATCTCGCCGCTTTGAAAACTCGCAAATTTCATTTGAGTATTTACAAGATGTTTCCGGCACACATAATGGCTGGGTAATGAATTCGTTTTATAGCCAAATTATTCCATGGCGAAACTGGGAGTTTCGTTCTGGTGTTGGCTTAAGTGCCTATTCTGAAGACTTTACTAATTATTATTTTGGTATTTCAGAATCAGAAGCACTTGCAAACCGCCCTGTTTATCGCCCTGATACCTCTTACAGCCTGATCTTTGAATTTCATGCCGAATATCCGCTTAACAGACATTGGGTATTCTTAACAGGCTGGCTGTCTACTTGGTTTTCTAGTGATATTCACCAAAGCCCTATTATTTCACAACAGTATCAGCATAAAGCCAAGGTAGGCGTGCGCTATGTCTTTTAAGTATTATTTCATCATAGCGTTCGGGTTTTCTGCCTCATTACATGCGCAAGAACAACAATCCGTTGATACTAAAGCTAATGCCTTGGTTGCATTACCTGACACCTGTGTTGCACTTCGTGAGGGCAGAAGCTGTTACGCCGATGTAGACATTAGTTGGCAACAACAGAGCATAGGCAATTATTGCTTACGCAACGAACAAAGCAAACACATCATTCAATGCTGGCTGATGCAACAAAAGGGTTTATTTCGCTACGAATTCGACTCAGCAGAAACAATTGGCTTTGAACTTATTAATAGTGACAACGGCAAAGTCGTTGCCACCACTGAAATACAATTACAGTGGGTTTATAAAAATCGTCAAAAGAAACGCCGTTGGCGACTGTTCTAACCGTTTGGAGTAAATAATGGAACATTACGGAACAATATTATTAGTTGAAGATGATATTTCACTCGCCAATTGGGTGGCCGAATACTTAATTGAACAAGGTTATAAAACCACTATTTGTTCACGAGGCGACCTCGTTGTTGAGCAGGTACGTAAAACAGCTCCTGACTTAGTGTTACTCGATATAATGCTGCCCGGACAAGACGGCATTAGTGTTTGTCGTGATTTAAGGCAGTTCTATCAGGCTCCTATTATCATGCTGACAGCACGCGACGAAGAAATGGATGAAGTGATTGGTCTTGAAGTAGGTGCTAGTGATTACATGATGAAGCCTGTGCGTCCTCGTGCTCTGCTCGCGCGCATAAAAGCCGCATTGCGCTCTAAAACTGACTCGCAAGATACCAGCAAAGAAAGTACCACAATCAATGTTGGTAAACTCACTATCAATACAGAATCACGTACTGTGTACTTTGGCGAAGATGAAGTTCATATTTCAAGTGCAGAATATTTATTATTACATTACCTTGCCAGTAATGCAGGCCAAGTGGTATCACGAGACGCCGTGTTTAAGGCGACGAAAGGCAGAGAGTATGATGGCTTAGACAGAAGTGTCGATGTGCTCATCTCGTCTTTACGTAAAAAGTTTAATGATGATCCACAACACCCAGAAAAAATTAAAACGATCTGGGGCAAAGGCTATTTGCTTGTTTCGACAGCGTGGCAGTAAACGCGTGTGAAAAAGTTTTACCTTTCCTTATTAGGCAGTGCACTCCTTTCAATTATCATTTTGGGTTGGCTTATTGACGCGTTCAGTCAGCAAACCCAAACGCCTCATGACGTTTTTTATAGCGAAACCCAAATGATAAAAGGTTTTGCAAAACAATTAGCAGCAATTTCACCCAGTCAACGCCCACAAGCTATCAAGCAACTTAATGATGACTTTACTGTTCAGCTTGAATACAGACCAACCCAATCGCTTGCTTTACCTCAATCATTACTTGCACAAATTACGCAGCCAAGCGGGCTTATTCTCGAAGATCAACAAGGTTATTACTTGCTTTACAGTGAACCAAACTTAGGGTCACACCATTTAAAAATGCGCTTAATGAAAGACCATAACCATGAACAAGGTAACGATGTGTTACTAACTATGCTTTTTTATGCTGGGCTTTGTGTGTTCATGGGTTTTATCATTACTCCATTAGCAAAGCGCTTATCGGTGTTAAATGACGCGGCGCAACGTTTTGCTAAAGGTGACTTGAAAAGCCGCATTCATGTATCACATTTTACCTATATCAAGGACGTCGAGCTAACCTTTAACCGCATGGCAAGCCAGATAGAAAAGCTACTTGAAGAAAACAAGTTGATGGCGTCAAGTTTATCGCATGATATACGAACACCTATTGCCTGTTTACGGTTTGGGTTAGAGGCAGCACAAGATAGTCCAAACGAACAAAAACGTCTGGAGTACCTTGCCCGTATGGAGCAAGATCTTGATCAAATGGAGTCGATGCTAAAAAGCTATCTTGCTTTTGCCACACTAGAACAAAAAGCGAATCAGCTCACTTTTAATGAGTCAGATCTTGATAGTTATACCCTTACTCTAGTTCACCAACTAGAACCTAAACTGGAGCAACGTCAGCTTCGCATTCAGCAACAAATCGAACCTGGCGCTGTATGTGCCGATCTACACTGGTTAGCCAGAGCAATCGTTAATTTATTGAGCAACGCTTGTGATTTTGCGACATCAGAAATTCTGATTTCCGCTAAACAAGCTGGAAATCAGGTTATTTTTACAATTGAAGATGATGGTCCGGGAATAGATCCAAAAAACTGGCATAAAGTATTCAGTCCATTTTTCCAAGAGCAGACTCATCGTAATCGAGATGGTGAAAGTTATGGACTAGGTTTAGCCATTGTCGCTAAAGTTGCTGACTGGCACCACGGCACTGTCAGCGTTACAAAGAGCAAACAGCTCGGAGGCGCTTGTTTTACTCTTTCAATTCAAAATAAAAGCCTTTAAATATGTTTCAATTATGTTAATTGTCTCGTATTGTAGAGAACAATTGCACGAAATGTACGCTGACTTCAAAGATAACAATATATAGAACGAATTTGACCTAGATTAACTCTTTTTATTTGATGTTAATTCAAGTAGATTGTCAGCGCCGTCAAAGATAGAGAAGTAAAATAATATGAGCGCATCACGTGGGGAGTTCAGCTCCCGCTTTGGATTTATAATGGCTGCAGCGGGCTCTGCCGTTGGCCTAGGAAACATTTGGGGCTTCCCAACACAAACAGCAAGTAATGGCGGTGCCGCTTTTTTGGTTGCCTATTTAGTACTGGCGTTTTGTTTAGCTTATCCTGCATTAATGGCAGAGCTAGTCATTGGTCGTCATGGGCAAGCTAATGCTGTCAGTTCGCTTAGAAAAGTGACTAATCATCAGTGGCAGAAGAAATTTGCATTTATGGTTGGGTTTGGTGGCATTATCTGTGCAGGCCTTATCTTAAGCTTTTATGCTATTGTTGCAGGCTGGATGCTAAGTGCTACTTTAGAGCCTGTCGCACAGTTATCTGGGCAAGCCCAAGCAAGCACTTGGTTAAGTGAGCAGTCACTATCAAGAAACTTGATATTCACAGCTGCTTTTATCATTTTGACCGTGTCTATTATTTCGAAAGGTGTAGAAAACGGCATCGAAAAGTGGTCAAAGCGCTTAATGCCTGCATTGCTAGGTATTTTGTTCATGCTGATCATTTATGTAATGACGCAAGATGGGGCTATTGCTGGCTTAAAAGCGTATTTAGTGCCTGACTTTTCTTCAATTTTAAATCCTGAGCTACTTGTTAATGCTTTAGGTCAAGCATTCTTCTCACTATCGCTCGGTACAAGTGTGATGATTATTTATGGCTCATACATCAGTAAAAAAGAAAACCTCGTATCGCTAGGTGCATATGTAACGCTTATTGACGTGTTTATTGCTTTTGTAGCCGGTTTATTAATTATCCCTGCAATGTATGTAGCACAGGCAC
This sequence comes from Pseudoalteromonas sp. PAR1, assembly GCF_947311895.1. Taxonomy (NCBI): domain Bacteria; kingdom Pseudomonadati; phylum Pseudomonadota; class Gammaproteobacteria; order Alteromonadales; family Pseudoalteromonadaceae; genus Pseudoalteromonas; species Pseudoalteromonas sp. PAR1. The sequence continues at coordinate 77,312 of NZ_CAMZMY010000002.1, forward strand.
AAGGCGTACAGATATTTTCGCCTGAAGGCGCATTACTTTCTGAAGATACCTTGGTGTTTCAGGTATTACCTGCCCTGTTTACAAGTATGGGAGATGTGGGTATTTTTGTTGGCTTTGCTTTCTTTGCTTTGATGAGCATCGCCGCATTAACTTCATCAATTTCAATGCTAGAAGCCCCAGTGTCTTATGCAGTTGAACGCTTTGCTTTAAAGCGTGTGCAAGCAACTTGGATCATCGGCGGTATTATTGCACTGATAAGTTTTACGATAGTGTTTAATCTAGGGACGCTATTTGGCTTTGTAATAACTTTAACCACTAAAATTGGCCAACCAGTTCTTGGCTTAATGTGCTGTATTTTTGTAGGCTGGATCTGGCATAGAGCATCTTTATTAAAAGAAATTCAGCAAGGCTGCCCTGATGTTGCGAATAGCTTCTTCTGGAAAGTATGGCCATGGTATATAAAATTCATTTGCCCACTTGCCATCTCACTCGTGTTTGCAAACTCACTGTTAAGTTAACACATTGCTGAGGTAGCCATTTGGCTACCTCAGACACATATCTTGATGTGGAATACCATCTTCTAAATAATCATCACCCACATTCTCAAAGCCAAACTGCTGATAAAACCCTGTTAAGTAGCATTGAGCCCCAATCATAATTGCTTTATCAGGCCAGTGTTCTAGACAGGTATCAATTGCCATTTGCACGAGTTTAGTCGCTAACCCTTCACCGCGAAATTGCTGCGCAACCAGCACACGACCAAATGCACTATACTGCTCATTTTTCTTATAACAACGTGCATAGGCTGCAAGTTGCTGCTCTCTAAATAAAAATACGTGCTGAGTTAATTCATCATTATCAACATCGTCAATTTCCGGGTAAGGACAGTTTTGTTCTACTACAAATACGTCTACCCTTGCACGTAAAATTGCGAGCAACTCATCTTTACTAAGTTCGTCATAACTTTTAACAATATACATAACGCTCCTTTTCGAAGACAAAAAACCCAGCCTTAGCTGGGTTTTAACTAACTATTTAGTCGTTAGTCTTTAAGCAAATAATCGTTCAAGCTGGTCACATAACTGGGATAGATTTACGTGATCATGCTCAATAGTTAAATCCACATAACCATCACCTCTAAAGGCACGGTCAAGCTCAATTAGCACATGTGTTTTATGAGCTTCAGGAACAAATGATAATTCAATCTCTTGTAAGCCAAATAAGCTTCGACTGTTTGGTCGATATTCAAGCTCTTGGTAGCAGCCTGAATGAGATTGAAAAGTAGGTGCGCGCAAATAACCTTTTTCAACATCTGCTTTTACTAAATTAAAACCAAGCCTATCCATTGCTTCCATTAATGTACTAACAGCATCATTAGGGTAAATGTGTAAGGCATCACGATCCGTTGGGTCGAGTGCTAAATCAATATCTAAACCTGTCTCAAGCCAGACATGGGATTGATTATAGCCGGCATTGATTTCTGTTATTGGGGTTTCAGAATGTAGTCGTGCTTCAAACGGGATATGCTTTTCTGCACCGGCACTGATAATACCAATATCTGGAATACGCCACTTTTCAATGACATGATTGGTAAAATAATCGCCTTCTTCGCTTTCAACTTTTACACGCGTCATAAGCGCCAAATCTAAACCAGCAATTTCTTGATCAACATCACCGCCTTTGATCACAATCATAGCGTTGAACTTTTGACCTGGTTGCAAGTGCTCTGTCTCAAGTACAGTGTCAACTTTAGCTGCACCAATACCTACTGATGCAAGGATTTTCTTAAACATCTTTTCTCCTTAAGCCAACTTTAATAAAAGACGACTTAAATTCCTTCGTTATTGCATCTTAACCACAATTAAAAGCTATTGTCAGCGAAAAAATGGTGCTTTTGACGGATTAATCAATAAATAGCGCAAATGTGTTTATTTTTTAAACTCTTCTGCTTCGATATTGTTTTCCAATAAGAAATATTTCGCTACACTGCTAACAAATGAAGTTACAAGAATAATTATGGAATTAATCTACTTTGCTACTGCGTTTGTCTGTGGCTTTGCTGTTTACCAGTTAAAGCTTCCTCCTCTTATTGGCTTTTTGTTAGCAGGCTTCGCGCTTAATTTATATGGCTATAAAACAACAGAATTACTCAATACCCTTGCAAACTTAGGTGTTACCCTGCTGCTATTTAGTATTGGCCTTAAACTAAAAGTGGCTAATTTAATCAAGCCTCAGGTGTGGGCCCCTGCTTCGTTACATATTGTAATTAGTAGTACACTGTTCAGTGCTTTCATGCTGCTGCTTGGTGCAATTGCACTGCCTTTATTCAGCGAGCTTACATGGCAAAGCGCATTGTTAGTGGGCTTTGCTTTTAGTTTCTCAAGTACAGTGTTTGCTGTGAAGGTACTTGAAGAGCGCGGCGAGATGGCCAGTCTACACGGTAAAATTTCCATCGGTATTCTGGTTATGCAAGACATCTTCGCGGTGATCTTCTTGGCCATTAGTACAGGAAAAGCGCCGAACATTTGGGCGCTGGCGCTATTAGTTGCTTTACCTCTGTTACGCCCAGTAATGTTTTGGGTATTAAACCGCTCAAAGCACGGTGAGTTATTACCTTTATTTGGCTTTTTCTTTGCCCTTGTTATTGGCTATCACGCTTTTGAATTTGCAGGCTTAAAAGGTGATTTAGGTGCATTGATAATAGGCATGATGTTCGCTGCACATAAAAAAGCAGGTGAATTATCAAAGTCTCTTCTTAATCTAAAAGATATATTACTCGTTGGTTTTTTCTTGAATATTGGTTTGAATGCAGAGCTAACTAGCCACGCAGTACTTGTTGCGCTGATATTAGTTTTCGTATTACCGATAAAAGTGGCGCTGTATTATGTATTAACTAATGCATTCAAACTGCGCGCACGTACATCTTTGTTAAGTGCTTTTAGCCTTGCAAACTACAGTGAGTTTGGGCTTATTGTTTGTGCCGTTGCAGCATCAAGCAATATGATCACTTCAGAATGGCTTGCAGTAATGGCAATTGCTGTTTCGATCACCTTTATTTTGGCATCCCCGCTCAACAAACGTTCGAATGAAATCTACGTTAAAATTGAGCGCTGGTTACTTAAATTTGAAAGTGATACTCGGCTTGCAGAGGAGCTGCCAGTTAACCTTAACGATACTAAGATTGTGATATTTGGTATGGGTCGGATTGGAACCGGTGCTTATGAAACAATTAGTCAAACTCATCCAAACCTTGTTGCTGGTATCGATATAAAACCCGATGTGGTGGAGAAACATATTCAACGTGGTCGTCGAGTATTACTTGCTGACGCAACTGACCCTGATTTTTGGCAACGAGTAAACCATTCACATGTTGGTATGGTTATGTTAGCAATGCCTAAGCATATGCAAAATATTTTTGCCTTGGAGCAACTTCGGGCTTCAGGTTATCAAGGTCAAGTAACGGCGATAGCAAATTACCCTGATCAGCAAAAAGAATTAGAAGATATGGGGGTTGACTCTACTTACAACTTCTATTTAGAGGCCGGTAGTGGCTTTGCGGAGCATGTAAAACAAAAACTTTTTTCATAATGTAAAAAATAATTCTCGGTTCCTCTAAATGGAACCGAGAATTATTTCACTATATTCAGTTAGTTGCCAAGCCTATTTTCTTACCTTTAAACCCTCGTCCCCTTACTAGGTCAACGCTATTTACAAAGCTTTACATCAACAATAGCAATCTCTACTAAAAAAAGAGTAGAATCAATCTCAAGGTACTAAGCTAAGTATCTATTTTTAACACAAAAACGTTTAACTTCACTGTGGTTTTGCGCCTTTTTGATACACTGTAGTTAAATGGATTGAGGTTATTTAAATGAAAGATAAGTTTACCAGTGAGTTTTTAGCAAACACGGATGATGCACGTTCCGGGAAACTTGTAGATATACAACAGCGGCTTGATGAGTTACAGCAAAATGGTATGACAGCAACGGATATTAGAGCTGTGCTATTCAACAAGATGCTAGATGTTTATCAAGTACCAAGCGATCATTTTCTTCGTGAAATCGACACACCCGATAGAATTGATGACCCTAATATTCTGCTTAAACTCAAACAGCTTGGTTTTACAAAAAAACGTCGATATCAACTTCACTAATAGTTATTAGAAATTAGTGAATATTTTCAGAGGGCCTACCTCCCTCACTAAATAGGCTGTTTCTTGCCCGTCACAGCCTATTTTCTCTCCTTGTTTTACCGTATCATCTCCCTTTTATACAAATCTGAGAATAAGATGGATCCAGCACTACTCAAACGTGCCATAAATACAAAGATGCCCTTTGGCAAGTATGCAGGTCGACCATTGCTGCTCCTACCCGAGCCATATTTAGTGTGGTTTAAACAGCAGGGATTTCCTGAGGGTCAATTAGGGGCACAACTTGCGATGATATACGAAGTAAAACTCAATGGTCTTGAAAAAATGCTAATGCCACTATTAGATGAAAAATAATTAAATTTTTTGAGAACTTTTATAAATTAGTATGGTCTATTACTTTGCTACTTGTTTATTTTTGGTTTTAACCTTTAAAAAGCGCCTCAGGCGCTTTTTTTATATCTGTGACATTTAGTCAAAGTAATAGCCAGTTACTTAAGTAAACATAGTTGTGGCAATAACCCCGCCTTTATAACAAGGTAACAATTACGTCATTAAGTTGTTCTCGGCCATTGTAGATTGGTATAAGGTTTTTGAGATTTATTTATCTTTAAATAATCGAATAACAAATTTCGCACCACCGAGCGTTGAGTCACACACCTGTAGTTGTCCTCGATGCCAACTGACAATTTTAGCCACTATCGCAAGCCCCAACCCAAAACCCCCTGTTTTCTTATCACGGCTTTTATCTAATCGTGTAAAGGGCTTTAAGATGCTCTGCCATTCAGACTGAGCAATACCTGGGCCATCATCTTCAACTATTATTTGAACGGCATCTGGGTGTTCTTCAAGTATCAAATTTATTTTATGATGCGCATATTTTTGTGCATTACCGAGTAAGTTTTGAATGCAGCGCGCAATAAAGTGCTCATCACAATTATAATAAAGCTGTGACGGCGCATTAACTGCAATGTCAATGTCTGTAGCAAACTCAAGTTTATTTACCACACTATTAACTAATGCGGTTAAATCACAAGAATGGCTTTTTAAACTGGGTTGATGAGAGTCAAGTCGTGCATATTCGAGCATTTCAGAAACCAAGGCTTCAAGCTCAGCAATATCTGCCTGCATATTATCAATATAGATAAACGATTTCTCATTCTCAATTTGTTCCTCTAGCATCGCCACTGCAAACTTTAAGCGCGCAAGTGGTGTTCTAAATTCATGAGAAACAGACGAAGTCAGTTCTTGCTGCGCTGCTAAAAGATATTGAATACGTTCTTGCAACGCATTTAAGGTATCGGTAATGGGAAGAAAAAAGGATTTAGATGCATCTTGTAATTCAAAATCCTGTGCCCCACCCACAGCTTCACATGCAAGTGTTAACTTATTAAAGTCTCGCCAAAGTAAAAAGCTCCATAGCCCAACAGGTAAGCCAATCACTGTTAATAATAAAAAGTAAGGCCAAACGGAACTAAAGCTAGGGTTAGCTACAGATAAAGGGCCTATATGCAACAATTGCGCATCATTCAGCGCTACGTACCAAACTACACGCTGGTCATGATTAAACACATAGAGGTAATGCTTTTCATTGAGTTGCGTTTTCAGGTTTTCAGGAAGGGCAAGATCGCTACGATTGATTATCTCGCTATTAAACTCTTGCTTTAGTTTTGTTAAACCATCTTCTGTTTGACTGAGAAGCCAAAGTGATTTTCCAAATTCTTGATCAAGTGCAATATGTTGCTGTGTGTCTTCATAGGGCCATAACTGTTCTATGACCCCACTAACTAAAAACAGAGAAACTATTATATATAAATATAAGCTAGCAAATAGTTTCCCCATTAATGATTACATGTCCCATGCATCAGATACGAAAAGGTAACCTTGGCCCCAAACAGTTTTGATACGATATGGTTTGTCACTATTATCACCTAGTTTCTTGCGGATCCGAGATACGCGAACATCAACGGTACGGTCTAAGCCATCATACTGACGACCAATCATATGTTGATGTACATGTTCACGGCTTAACACTTCACCTGCATTTGAAGCGAGTAACCATAGTAACTCAAACTCATGAGATGTAAGTGTAATTTCGTTGCCTTTAAGTGTAACAATGCGACTGGTTTTATCAATGCTTAAATCACCAAACGTGAGCTCTTCAGGTGCTTTATTTGAAGCTTGGCCTCGGCGCAATAATGCATTAATGCGTGCAAGTAAAACACGCGGTTCTGCAGGTTTAATAACATAATCGTCAGCACCAAGTTCAAGCCCAATCACTTGGTCAAAATCTTCGCCTTTGGCGGTGAGCATTAAAATGGGTAGATTAAATTTATCACGTACTTGACGGCAGACACTAAAACCATCTTTGCCTGGTAACATGACATCTAATATCATTAAATCAACTGGGTTATTCTCTAAATAATCGAATACTTCATCGCCGCGTTCAAGGACCGCAACATCCAACCCATTATGCTGAAGGTAATCCTTGGTTAACTGCTGTAAGCCTAGATCATCTTCAACAAGTAAAATCTTTGCCATTGGTTGCTCCTGAATTAAAAAAAGCTCCACGGTGAGCGCAATCTTCGTCTCTTTGTTTTTGCTTCAGTGCTTTGCACTTCGACTTTTGCGGTTGCAATTTCGCTCCCCGTATGCGGATTGACTAAGGAGTATATTGTTTCAACCTGAACCCGCGCTTTATGGTTTAACACCCCTTTGCGAAGACCTTGCCAGCACTGTATCTGCTGCTCATTTTGGTATAAACACAGATCTTGAGGCTGCGCTATTTGCCAGCTAATTTTTAAATCAAGATCACAAAACTCATGCTGTTGTAGCACAACACACACTTTAGGTGAGATATCAAACTGAGTCGCTTGCGCATGGCTTGGGAACGGCCAAGTAACTACTGCAAACACACACAGACTAAAAACAAAATACTTCATATTAAAAAATATGATTGAATCCTATAAAAGCAGTCATTGAATACGTGTGTTCAAAAAGCGGACTGTCATCCACGGCTGAATAGTCATAATATGCTAAATGAAAACGAAGAGAGTTAGCCTCACTCAATGGCCAACGGGCGTCGATTTTAGCATAAGGTTGCCAACTACTGCCAACATCAATTTCCCCATATGAGGTCTCTTCAGCCGATAAACCATAAAAATAATCATTAAGGTCGGCTGATTTGTACCAAATACCGATACTTGGTGCAACACTGAGGTTACCTACTTGATAATGAGACTGCCATTGCAACGCACTTCGCATTCCATTGTAAACACCAGAAACATCCATTAGTGCTTGCACAGAAAAGACGTGGTTATTTTGAATGTAATGATAACTAAGACCTGCATCGAGCGCCCAACGTCGATGGCGAATATCATCAACAGATACTGTTTTACTGCTTAATTCATCGCTGCTTGTCGACTCGACTATAAAGCTACTAGATGAATTTAGCGCAAATACATTGCTTGGATGAAAATCGATAAAAAAGCGAGTTTCGGGGTTAAACTCAGTGACAACATTAAGCACATGAGAGTTACTCTCTAAAAAAGAATAACCTAATCGGCCATTGTCAAAAAACCACTTATCTGCATAGTAGGCAACTTCAGGGAGCAAAACTAAGGGTAAGTTATCGCCACCGTGTAATGGATTTGTAATAGTACCAATACCAGTATTAATACTAATATGCCATTGATTGGTTTCTATTTCTTGGTTTGCCTTGCGGCTTTCACGTTCAGTGCGAGTTGAATCATCAGCATACGCTTGATTCACTAACATGACAGTCAAAGCATATATCGCTGCGCACATCCTGATCGCTTGAGACTTCATTATTGTTGTTACGACCAAAAAGATTTTCTAATAACTGCATACTATCAAGATGTGAACAAACTGTCCTTGCTAGGTTACAACTATTCACAAATTTGATACAAATATCGATAAACTCTGTTTATGCTGGTTACTCTTCGATAATTTCGACGCGGTTTCGGCCATGTTCTTTAGCTAAATAAAGAGCCCTATCGGCAATTGCAATAAGTTGTTCTGGTTGACTATTTTTAGATTTAATCGCAACACCAAAGCTTGCAGTGACGTGTCTTAAGATAGTCTCAGATTTAGGGTCTTTGATCTGTAACTTAGTTATAGCTTGACGTAACTGTTGGGTAAAATTGGTCATATCACTGATTGTGGCAAAATGTGCTGTAAAACAGAACTCTTCTCCACCATAGCGGTATACTTGCCCGACACTTGAGACATGTTTTAATAATTTAGTTGCAACAGCGCGCAATGTTTGATCACCCTTTTGATGACCAAAAGTGTCGTTAAATGATTTGAAATGATCAATATCAACCATAACAAGTACGGCAACCCCAGAAATATCAGGTGCTTGGCAAAACTGAACCACATCTTCGTCAAACTTGCCTCTATTGAACAGCCCTGTCAGGGGATCTCTTTCAGCCTTACTTTGAGATTTAATGAGTTCTTGTTTTAATTCAGTGATCTCTGAGTAAGCATGCGCAAGTTGATTTTGAAAGTCCTGAGCACGATTTTGTAAGGCAGCAGATTTGTCACTCAAACGCTCAACACACAGAAGAACTTCATCAAAGCCACTCTCTTGGCTTATATCGGCCTCATTAAGTTTGTCACGACACTCTTTTAAAACCGAATCAAACTCTGCGGAATAAGTTAGTGCCTCGCTAATATCATGATGGACCTTACCAACAACATCACTAAATCCATCAGATAGTTGATAAAACAAAGCCATGTCATCATTTGAAAGGTATTTGTTAAACAAGTAATTGGCTTGCTCAGTGCTGCAGGTATTATATTTATTGATAATAGTGTCTAATTCTTGACTGAGCTCGTGATTCTTTTCGCTAACATAGCAATACCACAGCGCATAATTGAGTGGCGTAATAGGTATTTTATACTTAACCATCAAAGGGATGGCTTGTTTTAAACAGTGACTTGAAAAACTTAAAGAATGTCCGGCTTGTGCTGACAGGGTCATAAATCTTTGCAATCCTGATATTATTATTTAGATTCACGTTAGCAATCGCTTAAAAAAAATCAATATAAAAACCGCTTGAAGTATAAAAAAACAGCATAAAACACGACATACTTTTTTCTAAACCAATACTAAATAACTAATATAAAATCCGCCAAGCCGCTCACTAACAACTACTTTTCAACTGTATCATCTTAAAATATTAGATTGCCTGTTGTGTCATTGATTGTGCAATACTCCAAATAGCGTTTAAAGCAGGATCATGGCGCTCTTTGTTTAGCACTGCTAAACCTATTTCAAAGCCATCAATACTTTGCTCTGCATCACTAACTATCTGCACCTTGTCTTTTAATGGACTATTATCTAGAACGATTTTAGGAACCATAGCAATACCTAAACCTAAGCTCACCATAGAAACCATTGCTTCGTGCCCTGCCACCTGAGCATAAATACGGCCATGAATATTATTTTTTCGCCACCATTGCTCTAGGCGCTGCCTTGATAAACCTTGCTCAGCAACAATAAATTCTAAAGCAGACCAATCAATTTGCTCAGCACTTGCAAGCTTTTCGCTGATCGGACAGACAATTTTTGGTGCAATTAATACCAAAGGAGAGTAACCAATACTGGTAAAAGCAACTTGCCCAGGTAATTTTGCTGGCTTTGCTGCGATTGCCATTGCTTCATGGCCATCTAATACTCGGTTAATAGCTAACGCGGGATCGCCGGTATTTAAGGTGATCTCTATATAAGGATGCTGCATGCGAAGCTGTTCTAATATTTGATGTAAAAAGCTATATGATGCAGTCACAGAGCAATATATGCTGACATTGCCATAAATATGTTGCTGGGGCTCTTGGACATTTGCTTTAAAACGATGCCAACTGGCCAATGTCGCATTAGCATACTCAATAAAAGACTCACCTTCTCGCGTTAATTTTACAGAGCGGTTATCCCGATTAAATAGCACCACTCCGACTTCTTCTTCGAGCTGTTTAATATTTCGACTTAACGTAGGTGCACTAATATGACAAAGCTCACTCGCTCTGGCGAAATGAAGCGTCTTAGCTAAAGCCAAAAAGTAATGTAGATGTTTGTGATCCATAAACCCACCATTTCATTTTATGAAACACTTTAATTCAAATATATCATTTTACGCAAGGCAAAAAATTGCATACTGTTAACTCACACAAGGGGCAACAGATTGGCTCTTTGTTTTCTAACAAATTAGTTTTTTATAGGACACTAACAATGGCGAATTATTTTAATACTCTTCCTTTAAGAGAGCAGTTAGCGCAATTAGCGCAGTGTGAATTTATGGATCCTTCAGAGTTCTCTGAAGGCGTTGATGCTTTAAAAGGAAAAAAACTCGTTATTGTCGGTTGTGGTGCTCAAGGCCTTAACCAAGGTTTGAACTTACGTGATTCAGGCTTAGATGTTTCTTATACATTACGTGAGTCAGCTATTGCCGAGCGTCGTCAATCATTCTTAAACGCAACTGAAAATGGCTTTACTGTTGGTACATACGAAGAACTTATTCCAACAGCAGATGTAGTACTAAACCTAACACCAGATAAACAACATACTTCTGTTGTTACTGCAATCATGCCTTTAATGAAGCAAGGCGCAACACTAGCATATTCACACGGTTTCAATATCGTTGAAGAAGGCATGCAAATTCGTGAAGACTTAACAGTTATCATGGTTGCACCAAAATGCCCTGGCTCTGAGGTTCGTGAAGAATACAAGCGTGGCTTTGGTGTACCGACTCTTATTGCTGTTCACCCTGAAAACGACCCTCAAGGTCATGGTCTTGCACAAGCTAAAGCATACGCTGTTGGCACCGGTGGTCATCGTGCAGGTGTATTAAAGTCATCATTCATTGCAGAAGTAAAATCTGACTTAATGGGCGAGCAAACAATTTTATGCGGTATGCTGCAAACAGGTTCACTACTTTGTTTTGATAAAATGGTCGAAAAAGGCATTGATCCAAGCTACGCATCTAAATTAATTCAATACGGTTGGGAAGTAATCACCGAAGCTCTTAAATACGGTGGCGTCACTAACATGCTTGACCGCCTGTCAAACCCAGCAAAAATAAAAGCGTTTGAACTAGCCGAAGAGCTAAAAACAATTATGCGTCCGCTTTATAACAAGCATATGGACGATATCATCAGCGGTGAGTTTTCTCGTGGCATGATGGCTGATTGGGCTGAAGACGATGCAAAATTACTTGCATGGCGTGCTGAAACAGCTGAAACAGCATTTGAAAAGCAACAAAATACAGATCAAGAAATCAACGAACAAACGTTCTTCGACCAAGGTATTTTAATGGTTGCAATGGTTAAGGCTGGTGTAGAGCTTGCGTTCGAAACCATGACTGCTGCAGGTATTATCGCAGAGTCAGCTTACTATGAGTCATTACACGAAACGCCGCTTATCGCAAATACCATTGCGCGTAAAAAGCTATTCGAAATGAACAGAACAATTTCAGATACAGCAGAATACGGCTGTTACCTATACAACCATGCGTGTTTACCGCTATTACAAGACTTTATGAAAAACATCGACACAGATGTAATTGGTAAAGGCTTAGATACAACAAGTAATCAAGTAGATAACCAAGCATTGATTGCTGTAAACAAAGCTCTACGTGAGCACCCAGTTGAGGTAGTAGGTAGCAAGCTACGTGGTTATATGTCAGCAATGAAGAAAATTGTTTAACCCTGGAAAGTAAGTTTCGCTTGTTAGAAACCAAGCCCAATTGCTAATATGCTTTGGGCTTTTTTTTTGTTCCTACATTGATTCGTCATCTGCAAAGTGTATGCTAAAATTACTGACTTAAATGTTGTAAACTAAGACACTTTCATGGCGTTAAATCAACTCACCATTACTAAAAAGATAACACTGCTTGGCAGTGCAATTGCATTAATTGTTGCCGCTCTCATTGGCGCAACAGCTCTGTACAGTGCAAAACAAATCATCGAACAACGAATGATTGAATCTGAGCTACCTAGCAAGCTGCAAGCAATTGATAATTATATTACTCACGATATAAATCAAATGATCAGCGCCGCTGAGCAACTCTCTAGTAACGAATTTGTATTAGAGTGGGCGCGTTCAGGCAATACTGATGATAAAACACTGCTAAAAGAGCTTAACCGCCTCGTTAAGCAATACGATTTAGCAACCGCTTCTTGGGCTAATCGTGAAACGGCACAATACTGGAATCAAGACGGTTTCTTGCGAGTTTTAACTAAAGATCAAGATGGTTGGTTTTTTGCGTTCACTAACACAACGCAGCCGTTTTCTATTAGTATCTATCAAGAATCACCAACTGATGTGAAAATGTTTGTAAACCACCAGCAAACCAATGGCATTGGTTTAGCCGGCCTTGCAAAAAGCATTGACGATATGCAAGCAATGCTAAAGCGCTTCCAAATCGAAGAAACAGGGTTTGTATTTTTAGCTGACAAAAATGGGTTAATCCAGCTGCATAAAGATGCTGATAAAGTCGCGAAAGCAAAACTTGATAGTATCTACTCGCCGGGTATTACAAACACACTCTTAACAAACCAAGACTTCAACCTTCAAGAAATCGAGCTTAATGGTGAAGCCACTTTAATTGCTGCAAGTCCAATCAAAAATACAGATCTATTTGTTATCGCTCAGGTACCAAAACATGAAGTATTTTCGAGCATTCAAGTTTTACAATGGCAAATTATAAGCTTTGCTATTGTTATTGCACTGATAGCGAGCTTTGCAGGCTTATTATTAGCACGCACACTGTCATCTCCTCTTTCAAAAATGGCTGAAATGTTTACTCGTTTAGGCTCAGGTGATGCTAATTTAGCGTACCGACTACCTGACTCAGAGCAGCCTGAACTTGCTAATTTATCAGCTGGTTTCAATCAATTTATTTCTAAGATAGAAACAGCAATCAGCCAAGTTGCACAAGAAAGTAGCGAAATAAGACAAAGTGCCTCTCATGTTTTTAAACAAGCGCAAAAGAACTCTGAAGCGCTTGATAATCAAAAAGAGCAAACTATTTCTGTTGCTGCTGCTATTAATGAAATGGGCGCTACCGTGCAAGAGATAGCCTCAAGTGCTGCAAATACTGCCAAGTTAACACAAAGCAGCAAAGATAATACTAAGCAAAGCCACACTCAGGTCACACAAAGTAAAGAAGCGATAATAGAACTGGCGACCGATATCGATAATATTACAGAGCAAGTGAATGAGCTGGCACATAAAACACAAGCCATTGCCAGTATCGTTGACTCAATCAGAGGTATTTCAGAGCAAACAAATTTACTGGCTCTTAATGCGGCCATTGAATCCGCACGAGCTGGTGAGCATGGCCGTGGTTTTGCTGTTGTGGCAGATGAAGTAAGAGCACTTGCAAACCGCACTTCACAATCAACAACTGAAATTCAAACCATGATCAGTGAACTAAGTAACACCTCTGACTCAGTGGTAAATCATATAAATCACTCGAAATCACAGGCTCAGGTTAGCGTTGAAGCAATGCAAAGTTCAGTAGAGTTACTCAATGCCATTAATGATGCAGCTAATGAAATCAATGATATGGCAACACTCATTGCGACCGCTACTGAAGAGCAAAGTAACGTGGTAGCTGATGTAGGTCGCAACATTGAGCAAATTAGTGATATCAGCGATACCGTGATGCGTGAGCAAATTGATACAGAGCAAGCGATTAAAGATTTAGCAAGTAGCGCACAAACCTTAGATGACCTTGTTGCTACATTTGATAAACGCTGACATGTTTTGTAACAGATAACACTGACCCTTTTTTATTCACGGCCTATACTTAAATAGTATTAGGCCATGAATTTAGAGGGTCAGATGAAAACAATTACCGTTGCTTTAATATCGAGTCTGAGTTTTTTAACCGCTTGCAATAGTACACAAACTAACTTAGTTCCCCCACCGCTGTCGTTAACACAAGCCAACGAATTCATTGTATCTGAAGTCGAAAGCCAAGAGCAGATATTTGCATTGACCCCTCATATTAAAGAGCAGCTCAACAATGCCTTTCCTAAAGAAGCTCGAACGTTACAAAATGCCAAAAAGTTACTTTATTTTTTGCTTAAAAATGGAGACTCGTCACTTTCATATCAATCAGGTGCAACACTTACGGCAGGTCAAAGCTATGCCAATCTAAATGCAAACTGTTTATCGCTATCAATATTAGCCTACAGCTTAGCTGAGCACCTCGGACTCGAAGGGCAATTTCAACAAGTTCATATACCTGAATATTGGGCCCTCAATAACGGCTTTAATTTGCTAACAGGCCACATAAACTTAAAAGTAAAAGAAAGCAACAGAGCATCCATAAATCATAAGGTGATTTACCCACAAGAACGGGCAATTATTATCGATTTTGATCCGAATAGTCGCCAAGAAGCATTTAGAACGACTAACATTAATAAAGCCCGAATCACCGCAATGTTCTACAACAACAAAGGTGTTTCAGCTATGCTGAAAAATGACTATGACCTTGCTTACAGTTATTATTTAGCTGCGATTAATGCGGACTATAAATACTCTGGTGCATGGGGAAATCTTGGGGTACTTTTTAGGCTTAACAATGATTTTCAGCGTGCAGAAACAGCGTATCAATATGCAATCACCTTAAACTCAGACAACAACACTGCTCTTGGCAATTTAGCTCGGCTTTATAATTTAACTGACAGAGTACAGCAAGGTCGCGAAATTTTAGCTATGCTCGACAAAAAACGCCAAGCAAACCCGTATTATCATATTTCGCTTGGCAATGATGCCTATACAACAAAACGCTATAGAGATGCTATCAAGCATTACAGAAAAGCCCGTGAGCTTGACCCCAAATTACATGATACCGATTTTGGTTTAGCACGAACTTATTATCAACTTGGCGATTTAAAACTGGCTAAAAAATATTTAACCATGGCTAACGATAAAGCTGACTTTGAGGAAGATAAAAAACGCTATGAAAGCAAGCTACGTGCGCTTCGTTCACATACTGCAAAACTGTCTTATCACGACTAGTTTAATTTACTTTTGCTGTTTTCAAGTCAATGCAAGTTCACAGAAACAGCTTGAACACGATATAGCGACTCTTACTTCAAACCAGTTTTATGGCCGAAAAACGAATACTGTTGGTGCTAAGCGGGCTGCAGAATATATTACCCAGCGATTTAGTGACCTTGGTTATCAAATTCAACGCCAAGACTTTCACTACTCGGGCACCTTTTACCAGCAACCCCAAGCTAGTAACATTATTGCCGTTCAGCCAAACAGCTGCCAATCGTGCAAATTAATCGTGTTAACCGCACATTACGATCACTTAGGTTTACAAGGCAGTCGTCTTTACCCTGGCGCTAATGATAATGCCAGCGGTGTTGCAGCCCTTCTCTATATAGCAGCCATTTTTGCTGAGAAAACATCCCCATATAAGCTTGTATTTGTTGCTACAGATGCAGAAGAAAATGGCTTACATGGTAGTGATTACTTCGTTTCTACATTAAATCCTAGCGACGTAAAGCTGAACATTAACTTAGACATGTTGGTGGTTAATCAGCACAAACCGCGTATGATCGCATTTTTAAATCATCAATCGCAGTACAAAAACACCATAAACTCACTGTCTGACGAGAAAATACGGTTTATAGCAACAAGTTCTTCGCACTATTTAAACCGTTTGTTTGATTTAAAAGTTAACTGGCTTAAGGCAAGTGACCACTACTCTTTTGCTAAAGCTGACATTCCTTATATTTACTTTGGTATGGGTCACGATAAGCATCATCATCAAAGCACTGATACGATTGCACACATCAATTTCGATTTATATGAACACGCTATTCAAAAAATAGCAGAATTTATGGATAAGCTAACCGACTAACTTAATAGGTAATTTAGATGTGGCTACAAACTGTATTTTTTGCGCCTTAGTGAGCTTTTTTACGCGACACTCCAATTTACTTGCCTCACTGCGACTACCCACTTGCTGTTGGTAAATTAATTTAAGCGGCCCTTTGCCTTTTAAATTTTTCGCACCTTTGCCAGCTTGGTGGGCTTCAAAACGTTTTTGCACATTGGTACTGATCCCCGTATACCAATGCCCTAAACGAGTCTGAACAATATACAAATGCCATGAAGCATCTGAGTTATCGCTGTTTTTTATTGGATCGGGTAAACTTTCTGTATTATCTGTGGTCAAATTTATGCCTCGTGATTGTTAATCGCATTTCAGTAAAAACAATTACTGAAAAGGGTTTTACCTTCTGTGACTAATCGGTATCATGCAGTGTATAAAAAATAAGGATTCAAACAAATAATGCAGTCGTTTAAAACTTTTTCTTTTTGGTTAGTACTTACCCTTACTTTAAGTGCTACAGCAGGGTGTTCAAGCTGGGTTTACCGTATCAATATTCCACAAGGTAACTTTTTAGAGCAATCTGACGTTGATAAACTTCGCGTCAATATGACACGCGAACAAGTTCTTTATGTACTTGGTAAACCAGTAGCTGAAGATTCATTCGACAATAATACATGGCATTATCTTTATGTATTTAATATTGGTCGTAGTAACGAACAGCGTAAATCACTAACGCTTAACTTTGAAAACGATAAACTGGTTTCACTTTCAGGTGATTATGAACAGCCAAGTGAATTCAATACACCGCTCGAGCAAGAGTAACGAATCACACTTAACAAAAAGGGTAGCTTAGCTACCCTTTTTGTTATGCTTTATTTAAAGGGCGACCGCCCGTTACTTTGTTTGCTCGGCCTTCTTCTTTTGCTTTTTCTGCTCGGCGTCTGCGTGCATCTTTTGGATCTGCAATTAATGGGCGATAAATCTCTATTCTGTCGCCATCCTTAACCTGCTGATTTAATTTGCAGGTTCGATTCCAGATCCCTAATGTTAAATTGTTAGCATCGATTTCAGGACATTTGTCAAAAATACCTGACTTTATCACCGCTTGCTCTGCACTAGTCCCTACCGGTACTTCAACAAGTAAACTTGTCGCTGTGGTAGGTAGCGCATATACAACCTCAACAGTAATCATGTGCGTGCTCCGTAAACAGTTTTCGCGCGCTGAGTAAACGCATTCACCATATTTTTAGCAACTTCGTTAAATATTTTACCAAAAGCAAGCTCAATTAGTTTACTAGCAAATTCAAACTCTAAATGTAAGTGCACTTTGCATGCTTGCTCATCAAGAGGTAAAAACTGCCATTTACCCTGTAGCTTTTTAAACGGCCCATCCACTAAGCGTAGCGTAACCGTTTGCTCATCAATAAAGGTATTTTCGGTGGTGAACCACTTTTTCAAACCTGCTTTCGAGATCTCTAAGCTGGCTGTCATGCCGCTGGTTTGTTGTGCAATTATCTTCGCATCAGAGCAATGCGGCAAAAACTCTGGGTACGCATCTACATCGTTCACAAGATCAAACATTTCTTTACTGCTGTACATTACCAGCGCACTTTTTTCTATCTGCGGCATATTCACTCCCAACTGTGTCGGCGAATTTTAGCAAGCTTTGCCTATTTCCCCAAATTTTAGTAGCGTGAAAATTTATGCAAAGCCTTAAAAAAGCGATGTAAAAACGCTGTTTTTACGTATAATATGAACCACTATGGCTAAGAAAAAATCATCTAAATCGACAAGTAATACCATCGCGCTTAACAAAAAAGCGCGCCATGAGTATTTTTTACACGATAAGTTCGAAGCAGGGGTTGAACTACAGGGCTGGGAAGTAAAAAGTATCCGAGCTGGTAAAGTAAACATCTCTGAGACTTATATTCATATTAAAAACGGCGAAGCATTTTTACTTGGCAGTCAAATTCAGCCACTCAATAGTGCTTCTACTCACGTGATTTGCGATCCTCTTCGTTATCGTAAGTTACTTTTAAATAAGCGTGAAATCGATCGTCTTATCGGTGCAACAGAACGCGATGGGTTTTCTTTAATCGCAACTGCAATGTACTGGAAAAAATGCTGGGTGAAGTTGGAGTTCCACCTTGCTAAAGGTAAAAAGATGCACGACAAACGCGAAGACGGAAAAAACAAAGATTGGGCGCGTGAAAAAGAACGCCTAATGAAACATAAAGCATAATTCTGCTCTTTGAGCCTAACTTAAGGTTAGGCTCCTATCCCTTATAAACTCTCGCTTTTTACAAATAAATCAATACTCTTTCGAAAAACCCATACTTTTTTGCTATTTCAAACATTATCATTTACATGATATCAATCTTTACTGTGATATTTTCACAATACTTTCACAATTAAACAAGGATTGAAATTTATGAAGAACACCCACCGCTTTATACAGCGACCTCTCTATGCATTTACAATTGCAGCGTTAAGTGGCACAAGTTTTATGTCTGTTGCCGCACAATCAGATGGAGCTGAAAAGGTCGAGCGTATTGAAGTTACAGGTTCTCGCATTAAGCGCTCTGATATTGAAGGCCCTTCACCGGTACAATCTATTAGTCGTGCTGATATCGACAATATGGGTTACGACAATCTACAGCAACTATTGGAGCGTATGCCAGTTGCAGGTAATGGAACTTTCTCTACGCGCGGTAATAACCAAGACTCAACAGCAAATGGTGCCGCTGCAGTGAGTCTTCGTGGCTTAGGTTCAGATGCAACACTGGTACTAATTAATGGCCGCCGTGTATCTATTAGTGCCTTTGCAGAAAGCATTACCAATTCATTTGTTGATATCAACTCAATCCCAGTCTCTGCTATTGAGCGTATCGATATTTTAAAGGATGGCGCATCAGCAATTTATGGTTCTGATGCAGTTGCAGGTGTAGTTAATATCATCTTAAAGAAAGATATTAATGGTCTGGAAGTAAACCTAGGTTACGGCGGTACTGATGGTCCTAACTACGAAGAAAAAACGGCAAGCCTAGTTTGGGGTACGAGTACTGAAAAAAGCAGTGCGTCAATCATTATTGACTACTTTAACAACACAGCGCTGTCTTCTGATGAAATGGGTCGCTTAGGTACTGCAAATCAAGAACCTTATGGCGGCATGGATTTTCGTTCATCGCGTGGCTTCCCTGGCTACTTTTACGTAGATGGCGAAAAAACAATTGACCCTGCATGCCCGGCAGAAAATGCCACAGCAAGTGGGAGCTGTTTATTTGACTACGGTCCATTTGGTTATGTAACTCCGGCGTCAGAGCGTGTTGGTGCTATATCACAGTTTGAATACAACTTTGATAACGGTATTTCAGCTTTCTTAGAAGTGGCTGTACAACATAATACATCGCAAGCAGCTGGTGCCCCTACACCTCTTGATGAAGATGCAGGCTTAACAGTGCCAGCAAGTCATCCAAATAACCCATTTGGCCAAGATATCGAGATTGGTCGCTACAGAACGGTAGATGCAGGCCCTCGTCAATGGGACATTGAGTCAGATACGTTACGTTTTGTTGCTGGTTTAAGAGGTGAGATCAGTGACTGGAGCTGGGAAGCGGCAGTTCAAAAAGGCCGTAGTAAATCAATGCAAACAGGCGATAGAAGCCAAGGTTGGGTGCGCACTGATTTCTTGCAACAAGAAATTGACGCAGGTAACTATAACCCATTCGGTGGCACCTATAATGACCAAGCAGTTATTGATCGTATTACCACAAGCTTAGTTCGTCGCGGCGAATCTCACATGACATCATTTGATGCAAATATCAGTGGTGAAGCATTTAGCTTTGGCGATGATGTAGTGATGATGGCTGCAGGTATTGAATACCGTGAAGAAGATGTGAGCGATATTCCAGATGACCAATTCCAACGCGGGTTAATCTTTGGTACTGAGTCTGTATCAGCTGCAGCAGAGCGCGATCAGTATGCTGCTTATATTGAGTTTTCAATTCCGTTAGCAGAAAACTTAGAGCTGCAATTAGCAGGTCGTTACGATGATTACAGTGACTTTGGTTCAACAACAAACCCTAAAGTAGCTGTGCGCTGGGCACCAACAGATTCAATTACTGTGCGTGGTTCTTGGGCTCAAGGTTTCCGTGCTCCTTCACTGGCACAAATTGGTTTAGGTCCATCTGAAGAAAGTCAGTTCTTTGTAGATACTTATCGTTGTCAGGCAACGGGACAGGATTGTAATGCTCTAGATTACAATATCCAATTTGCGGGTAACCCGAACCTTGAAGCTGAAGAATCAGAGTCATGGAACGTGGGCTTCATTTGGGCACCAACCGCTGAGTTTGGCTTTGGAATCGATGTATGGAGCATTACACAAGATAATAAGATAGACGAACAAGAGTTCGGCCCTATCTATGATAACAACTGTAACGATCAAAACAGCACTGTCTGTGTGCGTTTAGCACCACAAAATGGTCAAAGTTTAGGTGTAATCCAAAAAGTTTACAGCACCTTTGAAAACGTTTCATCGCAAGAAGTATCGGGTGTTGATGTGTCGGCAAACTACACTCATGCTATGAACGATTACGGCTTCTTAAAATTCAATTTAGAATGGGCATACCAAAACGAATTTAAAAAAGATGGTCGCGATTACACAGGCGAGTACCGTTACCCTGAAAACCGTTGGATTTTCTCAACAAATTGGGAAATGGGTGACTTCAATACCAATGTGAACGTTAGCTACACAGGCGAGTTTGAAGATACACCAGACATCGACTTTGATGGAAACTTAGACTTTGATAGCAACACATCACGTATGGTAGATTCGCAAACACTGGTTGATTTACAAACTGCGTATAACTTTTCAGATAAAATCAAACTATCTGTGGGTGTGAATAACGTGTTTGATGAAGATCCTCCGTTCGCGATCGGCGATGGTGATGGCGACTTATATGGCTATGTATCGAGCGTACATAACCCACGTGGTCGTTATTTCTATACTAAGCTAACAATGCGCTTTAATTAATCTCGTTGAGCTTAAAAACAAAAACCCGCCAATTGGCGGGTTTTTTAATTCGCTAACAAAGGCCTAAATTATAGGTCGCCTTCGTTTTCAGAAAGGAATTTAGCAACACCTTCAGGGCTTGCATCCATACCTTTTTTACCTTCAGTCCAACCTGCTGGACATACTTCACCGTGCTCGCTGTGGAACGCTAGCGCGTCAACCATGCGGATCATTTCGTCGATGTTACGGCCTAGTGGAAGGTCGTTAACTACTTGGTGACGTACGTTACCTTCTTCGTCGATTAGGAAAGAACCACGGAAAGCAACACCAGCTTCTGGGTGCTCAACGTCGTATGCTTTACAGATTTCGTGTTTAACGTCTGCAACTAGTGCATATTTAACTTGACCAATACCACCGTCAGCAACGGCAGTGTTACGCCATGCATTGTGTGAGAATTGTGAATCGATAGAAACACCGATTACTTCAACGCCACGCTTTTGGAACTCTTCAAAACGCTTGTCGAAAGCGATTAACTCTGAAGGACAAACGAAAGTGAAGTCTAACGGGTAAAAGAAGATAACTGCTTTTTTACCTTTGATAGTTTCTTTTAGGTTGAAGTTTTCAACGATTTCACCGTTACCTAGAACAGCTGCTGCAGTAAAGTCTGGTGCCTGACGGCCAACTAATACACCCATTTTTATCTCCAAATATTTGAGTTTATTTCCAATTGCATAAGCAATACTTACCTTTATATGGTTCCAAAAAACTAAAAACCAAGAGTAAGCACTGATATTTTGTAGGATAGTTTAAAGAGGTTACAGAGAAATGAACAATCGGAAATATCGATATCACCAATCGAAAAAATTGATTTAGCTAAGTTACTCATTATCCATTGAATATTAATGAATGAACAACTGACTAAAGAGTAGAGCGTGCCCTTTCAAAGATATATTCTACAGAGCACAACACGCATCTTTAATCAGTACATCAGCAGGCTAACTAATCCCTAAGTACTTATGCACCTGAACTGATAAACGCCAATTTTTCTCAATACATGTTTCAATAGCAAGTTTGGTCGCTGACTGCTTTTGACTAATTGGTTGAAGGTACACTAAACGTGGATTCACACCCGTTTTTAAGAATAAGTCTTCAAGCTCTTCAACATGCTTTTGCATTGCAACAGGGTGTTTTATTTCGTCAGCACGCTGCATCGCACTGCGCAGTACTTTATAGCCACCACGCATATTAATCTTTGGTGATACGGTCACCCATGTTTGC
Source organism: Pseudoalteromonas sp. PAR1 (assembly GCF_947311895.1). Taxonomy (NCBI): domain Bacteria; kingdom Pseudomonadati; phylum Pseudomonadota; class Gammaproteobacteria; order Alteromonadales; family Pseudoalteromonadaceae; genus Pseudoalteromonas; species Pseudoalteromonas sp. PAR1. The sequence goes on from NZ_CAMZMY010000002.1 coordinate 99,630, forward strand.
TCAGGCGCTAAAATCTCAAATGTGCCGCTGGTTTCAATTTGAGTTGAGTAGCCGTTTGCATGTAATAATTCACACACTGGATTTAGGTCGTACATGCAAGGCTCACCACCGGTGATCACCACATGTTTAGCGTTATAGCCACGTTCTTTAAATAATGCTAATACTTGCTCTGCTGATGCTTCTGCCCAATGATCAGAATCCGCTTTTTTCTCGACCGTGTCATCAAGAGACACTTTATATACATTATCAACATCCCATGTTTGCTTCGTATCACACCAAGCACAGCCTACAGGGCAGCCTTGTAAACGTAAAAAGATTGAAGGTGTACCCGTAAAACTCGCTTCACCTTGAATTGTTTCAAACACTTCGTTAATTTTGTACAAAAGACATCTCACTTACGACACGACGGTATAAAATACATACCATCAGATAAACCAAAAACACTGGCAAAAATTGTTATTTAGGCCCGAGCCGTGTAGTATATCGCGCCCTGAAGTAAACCTCTATCAAAAGTAAGAGCAAAACAGTTATGACGCAAAAAGTAGTTGTTATTTATTCCGGCGGTATGGACTCGTTTACCGTATTAAATAAAGCCCTGCAACAAGGCCACGAAGTGTATGCCCTGTCGTTCGACTACGGCCAGCGTCATGTTAAAGAGCTTAAAGTTGCCGCTCAAGTATGTGAAAAATTAGGTGTTCCACATAAAATTGTTGATATTTCAGCGATCAACCAATTGATTGGTGGTTCATCACTGACCGACGATATTGACGTGCCAGAAGGTCACTACGAAGAAGAAAGCATGAAGAGCACAATTGTGCCTAACCGCAACATGATCTTACTTTCACTTGCTGTGGGTTATGCGGTGTCTTTAAAAGCCAGCAAAGTTTATTACGGTGCGCACTCAGGCGATCATGCTATTTATCCTGATTGTCGCCCTGAGTTTGTGCAAAAAATGGATGATGTTTGCCGTATTGCTAATTACGACGCTGTTGAGATTTTCAGCCCGTACTTAAACAATACCAAAATCGACATTTTAACAGACGGTTTAAAAATGGGTCTTGATTACAGCCAAACATGGACCTGTTACAACGGCCGCGACAAAGCCTGTGGCAAATGTGGTGCCTGCCAAGAACGCTTAGAAGCTTTCGCATTAAATAACGTTACCGACCCTATCGAGTACGAATAACCATAACCTTTAAGTTTAAAAGGCGAGATTAACTCGCCTTTTTTGATTGTGTTTGTTGGATAAGTTTTAGCAGCTCTGCAGTAGCAGTCGCATCGGCTAATGCTCGGTGATGATTAGTTAAATTCAATTCAAAATGTGCCGCTAAATTACCGAGTGAATAAGACTTAAGCTTTGGAAATGCTTTGCGCGACTCAACCACTGTACAAAGCTTTGGCATTTTAAAGCCCTGCCCGATTGCACTGTATTCTTTGCGAATAAAACCGTAATCAAAATTCACATTATGGGCAACAAAAACACTGCCTTTTAAAAGTGAACGCAGTGTATCGGCAACCTCTTCAAATCGAGGAGCATCACGCACCATCGCAGCATTAATTCCTGTTAGCTTAGTGATAAAGGCAGGAATACTTCGCTCAGGATTGATTAAACTTGCCCACTGCTTTATCACTTCGCCCGCTTGTAACTGCACAACTGCAATTTCGGTGATTTTATTATTACCTTGTACGCCACCCGTGGTTTCTATATCAACGACACTATAAATACGGTTCGGATCATTAAACCAATTTACTGCAACGATATTTACTGCAAAGCCCTGCTGTTTTAACACCTCAACACTGACAAGTTGGTTACGTCTTAGTTTGTCGCCAGGGGCTTTTACTTCTTCAAAGGTGAGCTTATCCCCTTTTAGCACCATCAAGTCTGGGTAGCCGTCTTTTAGCTGCTTAAAGGTTTTTGACATTTGTAATAAATGCGCTTTTAAATTTGCAAGCGAGCTGTGTTTTATTAATACCTCTAGCGGCTCTAAAATATCGCTATGCCACATAAAAACACCATTAGGTGTTTCGTAAAACTGCCCTGCATTTTTGCAGACATGTTTATACAAGGCTTCATTGCTAGTGAAATTTGCAAGCTTTTGCTCAATTTGTGTTTGTTGCAAAGTGTAAAAGCAATCAGCCTGCAACACTTTTGGGTAAATATCAAATTCATTACACGGCGGGTGCGGAGTCTCTATAAAAAGCTCTTGCCAAAACGTTAAGGTAAAGAAGCTCAACCAAAGATTATTCTCAGTAAAAAATACCGTGTTACCAAGCTGTTGATAGTGCTCGCACACTCCTTGCTCTACATCGCCACGGTAAATATCATCAACCTCTAATTGATGCTCTGTATCCATGAGCATTTGTGTTAAGCGTGAACGTTGTTGCTTGTTATATTTACGCTGTAAAAAATCTTCAGCAAAATACAAAATGCCATCATCAAGTGGGTCTTGAATAATACTTTCAAGCTTTTGCTCAACCCAGTCTTTATCTCCTTGCTTATAACGCTGGCGAATAGCTAGCTCTTGCGCTTCACTGCTGCCTTCACAGTGCTCAAGTAACTCAAATGCAAATGCTAAGTTATGCTCTTTGAGTTGTTTGTATAGGCGAATAAGTAACTTATTTTTAATACTCTGGGCTAGTTCATCTTCACAGCTGATAGCTAAAAGCGCATGGGCTAAGTTTTGATACTGTGTTTGTGACTCGCTTTGCTTAAACTGCATGCGTAATTGGTTTAATTGATAATGTGTTTGTGCCTCGGCTAGCGTTTGAAAACGCGATAAGCTCTCGCTGACATCGCTACGCACTTTTGCAATTCCTAAGTCACGCATCACAAATCGGTTTTGATGATTTATATCGCCGCCACTCAGTCGGCCACTGTATAAAAACTCAAAATATTCATAGTATTGGTCTCGGCTATTAACTACAAACTGACTAAACAATGCCTCTAAATCAGCGTGGCTACGATCGATATGTTGTTTACACAGTTGGGTTAAGCTCTGTTTACTGGCTGACTTTTTGTAATCAGCTTGAGTCGCCATTAACGCATCGTTTGCTAATAAGGTTAACAGGGTTGGCTTTGTTAAATGTTCAAGCAATAGATCTAATTCGTCGTTGTTAGGATGCGCTACCAGTCCTTGTTGTTTTAACTTAAAAATAGCACCGTGAAGATTAGGGATCTCTTCATAATTTAATGATGACAATGCGACAATTTTTGGCTTACGAGAATAAATACGCAGCAAAGTACACAAGCTTTGCTCATCAAGTTGAAGGAGTTTTTTAAGAAATTGCTGCTGCTCTGCTAAAAGCAGATGCCTGCACTGAGATTGAATAAACTCAGCAAGCTCAAAGAAGTGACTTAAATAATATTTTGCTGGTAATTGTGTTTTCATAGCCAAACCCGATACTGTATATAATTACAGTATCAGGTATTAGCTGAGCGATTTCAATATTTGATGCTATTTAACTTTTAAAATACCCACAACCGCGCAAATTGCGCCACCCACCATACCTAACCAAGCTTCAATCGGCGTATCGCCGCTAAAAGTTCGGCTAATTTGCGCACTCGCCGAGTCATACACGTTGTAACCCCAAACCGCGAGTGCTACACCAATAACAATTAAAGCAATCCCTATAATTTTTCCCATTGTGTTGTTCCTTATTGTTGTTTTTTATTACATGTTAGTACGAACAGTTTTGCACATAAAATAATTAGCTGCAAAACCTTAAGCAATAATCAAACTAAAGATTATGTTTTGCCCACTTAACGAAACATGAAGCTCTGCACCAATTGCTCGACTTAACGCCTTGGCAATGGATAAACCTAAACCGAAGTTATCATTAGACGTTCTGGCACTGTCTTTTTGCCATAGTGGATCAAATAACTGGCTAATATCTTCATCTGTTAAGGATACTTTTAATTCATTAGTAACAGAGAATTGCAACTTACCCTCGTCATTCAACTGCGTACTTACAATCACTACGCTCTTTTCTGGGCTATATTGTTTGGCGTTATTGACAAGGTTGGTGATGATTGATTCAAGTGCAAATAGATTACTAACAATCGCCGGTATATCTTCTTGAAGTGCAAATTCAACTCGCTCTAAATCGCACTTTTCTAAGATGCGCATTATGACCTGATTTAAATCACAAGCGTCTTGTTTTGGTAAGGCTTCATTACTGTATTTATGCAGTAGCAATAAGTTCGACACAATGCTTTTTAACCGTTGGCTAATTTTTAGTACCTCGGGTTTAAAATCGGCTTCAAATTCTTTTTCATCAGGAAAACGAATTGCCACTTCGGTCATGTTGATTAGCTCAGCAATAGGGGTTTTTAGTTCGTGAGCGATGTCTGAGGTTAAACGTTTTTCGCGAAAGTAAAGCTGCCTATTTTCTTGAATAAAGGCATTTAAGCTATTTACAATCGGCTGCAGCTCTTTAACTGGTTCTTTAACAACAATTATTGCGTTTTTATCAGCGATACTGAGCTTACTTATATCACGATTTAATTTATTGAGTGGTGCTAGCGAGCTGTCGACCGATTTACGCACAAATAAACGAATAAAGACAATGACTGTTACTGTGGTGACCACAAAAATAATGTCGATAAGCCATAATATAAAATCAACTTCTTCGGAAGATGCGGCATAAGCCAACGTAAGTGTTTTAAAGTTCGGCTTACTCACCCCATCATAAGAGCTGTGGTGCGAATGTGGATCAAACTGCGGTTGAAAGCGAGTATAAATGATCCGTCCATCTCGACCATCTGGTAACTGGGTGGTCATTATTTTCGCTTCACCGAGTTTTAGTTCTTGAAACTTAAGGCTCTTTACTGGAAATAAATCAAGACTTGGTGAGCGAATAAGTACGCCCTCATCAGTCCACACTTGAAAATACTCAGGTTCAACTCGGCCATCAAACTCCGGCATAAACTCACCTGGGTGGTTAAAACCTATCCCTTGGTCGTCCTCATGCACCAGTGTCATTAGCATACCAGCTTTTGAGTGTAAGCCACGGTTAAACTCATTATCTATCCAGCTGTCGACGGCAATATCTGTAGCTAATAAAATACCTAAAACAAGCCCTGTTATAGCTATGGATAGAGTAAAAACTAATTTACTGCGAATTGATTTCATCACCTTCCTTGAATTATGTAACCAAAGCCGCGCTTGGTTTGAATAGGTAACTCACCACCTGCCGCTCTAACCTTTTTACGTGCCGATGATAAATGAGCCTCAATAGAGTTTTTCGAAACCAAGTCATATTGCCCTGCAATATAAGTACTTAACTTTTCTGATGTAATCACTTTATTTTGATTGCTAAATAAGCACTCAACAATTTTGTATTCGTTGGGTGTAAGGTCGATGACAGTGTCACCGACTTGCAACAGTTTTAATTGTAAGTTCAAAGCCAGGTTATCTATGCGGATCACGTCACTGATTGTTTTCAAGCCACCGCGACGCATCAAGTTTAATAACCTTGCATGAAGCTCATCAAACGAAAATGGTTTTGTTAGGTAGTCATCGGCCCCTGTCAGCAGCCCTTTCACTTTGTCTTCAGGCTCTTGCTTGGCAGATAAAATCAGCACACGCACATCGAGCTGCTTTGCTCTAATTGTTTGTAATAGGGTAATACCATCAATGCTGGGTAACATAATGTCGAGTATGATTAATTCGTAATCTCCTGTCATTGCCATACTCAAACCTTCAGCACCATCGCCAGTTTCATCAATGGTAAAACCTAGGTTTTCAAGGCCAATTCGTAGACTACGTCTTAATGACACTGAATCTTCAATAATTAACAATTTCATATGTTACTCAAATAGGTAAAAACACTTTTACGTCATCAGGTTACGCCACCAAACTTAAGATTCACTTAAGATTTACTGAAGTTTTTCTGGTTTAGAAAATATTAAGATTACCATAAGGATTTCTTAAGTTTTGCTTCCTACTATTGCCGTAGTTTCGATTAAGTAAGTACGACTATGACAGCAAAACTCTCCGTTTTAAAACCTTTGTTTCGTTTTACCTTATTATTAATGGCAGTTTTTATGCTGTCGAGAATTGGCTTGCTGTTATGGCAACAGCAACGGCTCGTTGATGGCGATAGCTTAGCGGTGCTAATGGGTGGCCTGAGAATCGACTTAAGTAGTCTTGGTTACTTATCAGCCTTAGCTGTTTTGATGTTACTTGCTAACGTGTTTTTGCGCAGTAAGACCACTTTATTTCAACATGCTTTTACTCTTTATAGCAGCCTAGTTGTGACTTTAATCGTGGTTGTTGAGGCTTCGACACCCGCGTTTATTAACCAATACGATGTGCGACCAAATCGCTTATTTGTCGAATACCTAGATTATCCTCAAGAAGTATTCTCTATGCTGTTAAATGGCCATCTGCTGGCTATGATAAGCAGCTTAATTATTGCAACATTAAGTTGTGTGTTTACGTATCGCTTTATAAGCGCAGCATTTAGTAAACAACAAAACACTAAAAAAGTTAGCCAAGTTGTAATACTCGTTACCACCTTATTAGTTTGTTTAATTAGCGCAAGAGGTACTGTAAGTCATCGCCCGTTAAATCCTGCGTTAGTGTACTTTTCAAGTGACTCGCTGGTTAACTCCTTGGCCCTTAATTCAACTTACAGTGTCGCATTTGCTATTAAAAATATGGGCAATGAAAAAAATGCCAGTAGCTTGTATGGCACCATGCCACGTGATGAAATTTTACAAACAGTCAAGCAAGCCGCCTATAAACAGCAATTTATCACTGAGAGCATTCCTACTCTTGCTAACAACCTGCCGTTTAACACCGGTAAACAAAAGAATTTAGTTATCATTTTAGAAGAAAGCTTAGGCGCACGCTTTGTTGGTGAATTAGGTGGCATTGGCGTGACTCCTGAACTAGATAAGCTTTATCAACAAGGCTGGGGGTTTGATAATTTATACGCTACTGGCACACGCTCTGTTCGTGGTATCGAAGCAGTTACAACGGGGTTTACTCCTTCCCCTTCACGCTCTGTGGTAAAACTTTCTAAATCACAGCGCAACTTTTTTTCTCTTGCCGATGTATTAGCCCGCACCGGTTATACCACCCAATTTATCTACGGCGGTGAAAGCCATTTTGATAACATGAAAAGCTTTTTCTTAGGGAATGGCTTTAGCGATATTGTCGATATTAATGACATACAAAGCCCAGAGTTTATCTCATCTTGGGGAGTAAGCGACGAAGACTTGTTTAATCAAGCTGATAAAGAGCTAAACGAGTTAAATAAAACGGGCAAGCCTTTTTTCAGCCTTGTGTTTACGTCAAGTAACCACGACCCATTCGATATACCAGAAGGTAAAGTAACGCTACCTGATGGCCACGACCCAGAAAACTACAAACGCGACCTAGCAATTAAATACGCTGATTATGCACTAGGTAAATTCATCGCAAAGGCAAAAACGCAAAATTACTGGCAAGACACGGTATTTTTAGTGGTTGCTGATCATGATGTACGGGTGTTTGGCTCAGAGCCTGTACCGCTTAAATCCTTCCATATCCCTGCTGTGATCCTAAACAGTGATGTGAAAGCAAAGCGCGATACTCGCTTAGTCAGCCAAATAGACTTACCTGCTACTTTGTTGTCTTTATTAGGTGTAGGGCAAGCAACTCCCATGCTTGGCTATGACTTAACTAAACAATACCCTGTTGAGCGCGCCATGATGCAGTATTACGACAACTTTGCTTATGTAGAAAATGGTGAGGCGGTAATACTAATGCCAAACCAAAAAGTGAGTTATTGGCGTTATGACACAACCAATAAAAGCCAAGTTGCCATTGATAAACCCACCACTGACTTAAATCTTGCCAAAAAAGCGCTGGCTCATGTCTTATTTAGCAATCTTGCTTATACCGAAAAGCTGTATCGCTTACCGAATAAATCATAGCGATGAGGAATGACTATGAGTATGCAAATCAAACTACTTTTTACTAAAAAATGGCCCGTTAGCTACAGCCAATTTGTCTGGCTAGTGTCTTTATATTTAGTTATCGCTTTTAACGGCTTATTTTTATATAACGTGTTTGAGGCGGCAGCCAAGCCTGGGCATGTCGACTGGTTATTCATAATAACCGTGCCGTTTTTCTTATTGGCATTGACGGCAATGGTGCTAAGTTGGCTGTCGTTAATCACCTTTGTAAAGCCCATACTTTTGACAAGCGTGGTGCTCTCGTCACTGCTGTTTTATGCCACTTTAAACTATGGCGTGATCTTCGATAAAAGCATGTTGCAAAATGTCTTAGAAACAAATTCAGGTGAGGCATTTTCATACCTGAATGTACAAGTTATCGCTTTTATTGGTGTGCTTGGGGTGCTGCCAGCCTATTTGTTTTCTCGCTTTAAGATTGTTGGCCACTTTCGCGAACGCCTAAAAAGCTTTGCGCTATTAAACCTTGCAGCTGTTATCGTTGTAGCCATTATTGCGGTACCATTTTATAAAGATTATGCCTCTGTAGGGCGTAATAACCGCCAATTAACGAGCTACATAACTCCTTTTGCATTTTACACTGCAGGTTATAAGTACTTGCGCGATAATTATTTTTATCCTCCTTTACCATTCAAAGTATTAGATAAAACACCGCATTTATTGGCTAAGCAGCAAAGCTCACTCACCATTATGGTAGTAGGCGAAACAGCACGAGCTGCCAATTTTTCACTGCAAGGTTATGAAAAACCAACCAATCAAAATACACGTAAGCTTGGGGTAAAATATTTCAGTAATGTTAGTTCATGCGGTACAGCAACCGCAATTTCTGTACCTTGCATGTTCTCTCGATTAGACCGCAACAGCTATGATTCACGTATAGCACAAAGCCAAGAGAATGCGCTTGATATCATTCAACGAAGTGGAGTTGAAGTAACATGGATTGATAATAACAGCAGCTGCAAAGGGGTTTGTGTACGTGTTAAATCACAAACGATAGAACCGACAAAGAGCAATCCACTTTGTGATGGCCATTACTGTTTTGATGAGGTACTTGTTGATGAGTTAGCAGCAACACTTGCCAAGAGTAATGCAAAGCACCAACTAGTGGTGTTACATATGATTGGTTCACATGGGCCAACCTACTATCGCCGCTACCCAAAAAAAGACACTAAATTTTTGCCTGACTGCCCACGTAGCGATATCCAAAATTGTAGCAGCGAGCAACTCACAAACACTTATGACAATACCATTGCTTATACCGACTTAGTGCTGAGTAAACTAATCAACTTGCTTAAAGACAGTAAAGCGGATGATAAATCACTGCTATATGTCTCTGATCATGGTGAGTCGTTAGGTGAAAAAGGTTTGTATTTACACGGTTTTCCATATGCATTAGCGCCAAAAGAGCAAACTCAAGTGCCTATGCTGTTTTGGAGTAATAAGCTAGCCGATAGCCGCTTTAACCAATGTATTGAACAACAGCGTAACCATGCTTTTTCGCACGATAACATTTTTGACACCCTACTTGGCTTAACCCATGTCGGAAGTACTAAATATAATCCTGAGCAAGACATTTTTTATGCTTGCTCAAAACAAAGCTAACGAAATAGAGATTTCATACTATGCAATTTGATAGCACTAACAAACCCATAGGCATTAAACGTATTCGCCTTGCATTTAAAAATTCCCAACGTGCATTCACGTGGTTAGCAAAGCATGAATCTGCTTTTAAACAAGAGCTGATACTATTGGCCCTTGCCATAGCCGTGGTTTTTGTCTGGCAAATTACCCTGTATGAGAAAATCATGCTGCTTGTATCTGTGCTATTTGTGATGTTTGCTGAAGTGGTCAATACGGCAATTGAAGCAGCAATAGACCGCATAGGCCTTGAAATTCATCCGTTATCAGGCCTAGCTAAAGACTTGGGGTCAGCAGCCGTACTTATTGCTCTTACAATTTGTGCGCTAGTATGGGGCGGTGTATTTGTTTACAACCTAAGTTAACTGGCTTTTTTATCATCCGGGGTGTCATTACAAAGTGCACAATGTCGCCCTTTTGATGAGTGATATAAACGGGTTGCGATAAAAATTGCCGTTGCAATAAATGACCAAAGTAACGCAAAACTCAATGCACTTTGTGTGTCGTGACCTTTAAGGATTTCTACCATAAACAATAAAATAGCCACCAGCGTGAAAACTCTAGTGGCTCTTAAAATCCAAAATTTTGTACTCATAACTTACTCCTTTAAAAAAGTAAGTGTAGTTCAAAGTAAGTAAAAACACCTAAAAACTCAAAGCAGACTCAGACAAAATCTGTACATTATTTTTAAATACTTCTAATTGCCCTGTCGGAGATTGTTCAGTACCTAGCACGATAACATGACACACATAGCGATAGCCGTTATTCATGAAGGTATAAAAATGGTTACCGCCACTACCATCAAAGCTTAACGTGCCCCCTGTTAACACCAATCTTGGCTCATCCAGCATTGATTGTTCAATATCCCAAGCCGCATAGCGGTATTGATTTTCTGCCAACTCATCAATACGAATTAAATGCTTTTTTGTCTTCCAAGTTAGTATCGGCTGAGTAAATTCGCGAAGGGTTTCGTGTAAAGCTTGTTTTTGCTCTTCAATAAGCGCTTCGCGTAATGTTTTTTCTGCCTCTGATTCATAAGGCACAGCCCAAATGGAGCCATCAAAGTCTAACCAAAGTTTGCCTGAATCAAACATAATACCGCGCCAACCCATCATCTCCCAATCATGACGAATATTTGAGTTAGCTATCGACTCAACAAATTGCTGATCAAATACCTGCTCAAATTTATCGATAAGCATTTGCTTATTCTCAATGTCTTTAAGAGGGGCTTTACGCTGCAATGGATAGTGGACTCGTTCTGCAATCGCCGCTTTATCCCCTGCTTTAAACGCTGCAACCACAGGTTTTACTATTTTGATATGCTTTGTTGCGGCAGTAGCCCATGATGAATAAGAGCTACCAATCAGTACGATTGCACTTAACAAAACTGCTTTCACTTTAGTATCCATTTTTTAGTTTTTTAAAGCGTAACAAATTAGGGGACACGCAGTACAGCCTCAACTAAAATTCTAATTGAACTGCATCACTTTGATTACCTAATCTGTCAACGGCTATTACTTTAATTGTTGTTAATGCTTGTTGCTCTTTTTCTGTAGCAACTTTGAGCGTATGTTTATTGTTTGCATAAAGCTGATAATGCCAATCGTCACCGTATTTAAAATACACCAAGCTCTGCGTTACTTGTGGTTCATTTGCATGCTGCCAAGATAGCTCAATGTAATTTGCTGAACGTTCATATGAAACTTTAAATGGCTCAACCGCTGGCATGTCTATCCAAGGGGTTTGCGGTATTAATGCTTGGTGCTGAAACACGCCTTTTGCTAATGCATCACTCATTAATCGACTACCGTCAAGCGCCGCAACATTCCAAAAAACAGTCCCTGGCGATGCTAAAAATCCTCGGTTAATCATGATCTGATTAACCACTTCATCGACACCCGCTGTATCAAACGACCGAAGTGCGTTAATACCCGGCCATAAATGACGTTGTTTGGTGTTTTGTGTTTGCCACCAATTTACCAACAGTGGATAACTTTGCGCGTACTGGTTTATTGGCCAGTACAATTGTGGAGTTAAGTAATCAAGCCACCCCTCGATTAGCCATAACTTAGCATCCGCATAGAGCTTCTCGTACTGATCCATGCCACGAATTGAGTCTGGATTATTGGGTCTGTAGATACCAAATGGGCTAATGCCAACTAACACATGGGGTTTAGTTTCTTTAACACGAGCATAAAGGCGTTGAACAAATTGATTGACCGCTTCTCTACGCCAATCTGCAACTGTTAACTCGCCGCCCGCTTTTACATAAGCCTGATATTGTAATGCGTCAGGGAAATCTTCGCCTTCATTATAAGAAGGGTAAGGATAAAAGTAGTCATCGTAGTGAATACCATCTAAATCGTAATTTTTAACAAGTTCCGTTAATGTATTTAAGGTGTGAGCAACCACATCTTGATCGGTTGGTAAAAACCAATAAGTACTATTTTTTAGTTTTACCACTTGGTCTGGCATACGTGTGACCACAGAGTGTTCAGACACAGGACCACCATCAGGATGATGGGCTCGATAAGGGTTGAACCACGCATGTATCTTTAGGCCACGCTTATGTGCTTGCTCAATCCAAAACTGTAGTGGGTCATAAAATGGTGCTGGAGCTCTGCCCTGCTCGCCAGTTAAATAATAAGACCAAGGCTCACGACTACTCTGATAGAAGCTATCTGCTTGCGGGCGTACCTGAAAAATCACAGTATTAAAGTTATGCTGTTGTAATTTATCGAGAATTTGAATCGCTTGCCGTTTTTGCTCTGTAACAGCTAACCCAGGCTCAGTTGGCCAGTTAATGTTTGCTACTGTGGCAACCCAAGCAGCACGAAACTCCCTTGCGACCTGTGGTTGGTAAATCGTACCAAGCAGTTGTTTTTCAGTATACGTTGTTTCATTTTTTGACAATAAACTACACGCACTTAAAACCAAGCACATGCTCAATAGCGATAAAATTTTTAAATACATGATCAACCTCATAAAAAAGGCACAGCAATCATGTTGCTGTGCCTTTAATTTCACTAAACTAAAATGAGTATTAGAACTTCATTTGTGCGCCAATCAAGAAGCGACGACCATAATCATGAATTGCTAATGGACGATTAGCATCTGGCATACCAGTGCTATTACCTGAAGTCGCTTTTTGCTCTTCATTTGTTAAGTTAATAGCTTGGAAAATAAGATTAAAATCTTCAGAAATGTTATAGCTAACATTTAAATCATATTGACCAAAACCATCCTTATACTGGTTTAAGCCAAGGTAATTAGTATAAAAATATTCTGAACGATATGTATAAGAAACACGGGCACTGAAAGCAGTGTTTTCATAATAAACCGTCGCATTAAAAGTATCTTCTGAGTTGTTTGGCAACACAGCTTCTTCACCTGCGGCTTTTTGCTCCGGTGTTTGCTCTAGTTCAGCATCTGAATATGTATAGTTGGTTTGAATACCAAAACCATACATAAGCTTTTGAGTGTAGTTCACTTCAAAGCCCGAATTCTCACCACCTAGGCCATTTTGAGGCTGAGTCACTAAGAAATCACGAACCTCTTCAACGCCGGTATCAGGGTCTGTCCATGTCCACTGCTTTTCAATCGTTGTATTGGTGATATACGAATCAATATCTTTGTAGAAATAAGCTAATGACAATATTGATGACTCATTAAAGTACCACTCAGCTGATAAATCATATTGAGTCGAACGATAAGGTTTTAAGTCTGGATTACCTTGTGAACCTTTACAGCCTGTTGCCGCTGCACAGTAGCCACTTTTACGCGCTGATAAAAAATCGTAGTCAGGGCGAGACATTACTTTAGCCGCAGCAAAGCGAAGCACAACATCATCCGTAAAGTCATAATTAATGTTTACGCTTGGTAAGAAGTCATCGTAGCTATTTGAGCTATATACATCTTGAATATTTTCAGGCGCAAAACTACGTCCTGTGTACTCAACTGAACGAGAGTCAAGCTCTGTTTTAACCGCGCGTACGCCCATATTACCGCGCCACTTATTGTGCTCGAACACGGCTTTGACGTAGCCAGCTGTAACGGTTTCTTCAAGATCGAAGGTGTAGTCAAGGTGCTCATAAGGACCTGATGTTGGGCTAGTAGACGAGATCCAATCTGCATACTGGTTATTATCAAACTGCCATAAAATGCCGTCGCTAGTAGAATCGCTTGCAAACATACCCAAATTAAAGCTCTCACCTGCTGCTGACACTTTTGGATAGTTGGCTTTCATCAAACTGGCAGCTTTTGTATGCTCACGGTACTTTACACCCGCTTTAATTGCAGTGAAAAAACCAGTGTCTAGTAAATATTCAACGTCAAACTGCGCATAAAGCTCCTCAGAGTCATTGAGTATGTCATTTTTATGGTTGTAATCTAAACGGTAATCTTGTGGGCTTAAATCTGCCGATAAAGTCACATCTGGCGTACCATTTTCTAACGTAAATGACGCATTTGTATTGGCATAGTACTCTGAATAAACATCACTCACCTCACCGTCAGCTTTACTGTAACCTAGCTGACCTGTAACAGTGTAATCATCTGCTTTGTAAGTCACTTTTAAATCATGAGCTTGAGTCTTAAATTCACCACGGTAGCCCGCATTACCATAATAACCCAAGTTATTGTGTGCTGGTAAATCACCGGCGACAACCGTACCGTCAACGATAACGGGGTTCTCAATGTTAGCAATATTTTGCAGGATAAAACCGCTTGAATACGTGCCATATGATTCATGTTCTGATTTTGAATATAAGTTATTGAAAACAAAATCAAGGTTATCATTTGCAGCGTATTGGAATGTCGCTGTTGCGGTATCTAAATCGCTATCACTTGCGTAGCGGTTGTAACCCACTGCCCCTGGATAAAATTCTGCATTACCATCTTGGTTAGCATCTGTGCTGCGATATCCAAAACGTACTTCTTTACTATCACGCTGCGTTGCTGTTTCTTTGTGCACGAAGCCAACATTAAAACCAAAATCTTGGGCTTCATTTTTCCATGAATATAAACCAGACACGTATGGCTTAGTTTCATCTGCGTTTTCAAAGTGGAATGCTTTTACTGAAAGCGCTGCATAGTTAGCTTCACTATCAAGCGGTTTGCGTGTTTTTACTACAACAGTGCCACCAATTGACCCCTCATCAATGTCAGCTTCAGCAGACTTATAAACCTCGAGAGTATCGACCATTTCTGCTGGTAATAATGAATAATTAAAACCACGCGACGGGCGTGTAATTGATGCTGAAGCCGTTGCAGAAGCCACATTTTGGCCATTTAACAGCGTTATATTTAAATGAGGTGCTGTACCACGAATACTCACTCGGTCGCTTTCACCACCTAAGTCTTTCTCTACTTGCACGCCAGGAATTCGTTGCAATGCATCTGCAACTGTTTGATCAGGAAATTTACCGATATCTTCAGCAGAAACTGCATCAACTACGCTGTTTGAAAAGCGTTTCATATTAATACTTTTCTCAACTGACGCCGCATAGCCGCGGACTTCTATCAGCTCAATATCTTCTTTTGTAACTTTCTTTTTTTCATCTTGTTGATCAGCTGCAAAGGCTGGTGCACATGTTCCAAGTAAAAGAGTTGGGAGCAATGCTTTTTTGATGCAAACAGTTAGCGTGGAGAATTTTTTATTCATGGAAATGTAACCCTATCGTTTTTTAAAAAGTGAGAGATTTTGTGACTACAAACTACATAAATGCTCTTTTGAACAACAATTGGTAACAACTTTATTGTTACATTGCGGCTACAATAGTAGTAATATTTTATAAAATCAAGATATTTTATTCTTTAAATTTTATATATTAACAATATTAAATTCCAAAAAAGAGACAAAAAAACACACCGCAAGCAACCTTGAGATTAAAAAACACTTAAAATCATTAACTTATATTAATGCTTTATAAAATAGGTGTTTTTTAAGAATTGAAGAATTACATTCGCGTGTTTGTTTTGGGGAATTTTTTATTCAAGAACAAAACTAAGAATCAATGGGAATGGGCAATAAAGGTCTATAAAAAAAACGCTGCTAGTGCCTATTACAAGCACATGAAATGTTAAGCACTCTTTGGAAAAATAAAACTCAGCTAACACCAGAAAATTTAATATTGAATAGTTTCTGCCTAATTAAAAAAGAGTGATGAAAACTCACCACTCGCAAACTCATCGAAGTTAAGAAAAGAGGAAATAAAACTAAATGGCCTTAACTTGCCATCGCATTGTCGACGTAATCTTCGACCATATCAGCAAAATCTTGCTCAACAATACCAAGCTCAGTAAAACACGCCTCTTTGATTTTAAACCATTCGCTTGAATACTGTTGGTGACGGGCATAATCCACAGCACTTTCTGCACATTTTAAAATGGCATAGGCCATACGTTGTTGTTCATCATTATTTTGCGCTAAAAAGTGCGTGTTATGATGGTTTAAAATAACGTGACAAAGTGGCTTAGGTAAATGCCAAGAAACAGAGATAAAGTAACCAATCACCGCGTGGTCGCACTGGTAACGTGCTTGTTCAAGGTCTGTAATCGCATGCTCTTTAGCTAGATTTGCTTGTTTAAGTACCTCGACATAATCTGTAAATTTTAATGCCATTGCGGCAATACCCACATTATGAAAAAGCCCTAAAGAATAAAGCTCATCTACTGGCATTAATGACTTATAACTATTACCGAGCAGCACACAAGCATTAGCAACCTCAAGCGACTCATCCCAGAAGCGCTCTAGGCTTATGCAGGCATTGCCTTTAAAATTTTGCTTAAGTAAGGCCATCGTTACCAACCGATTAAGCTGCTCTAACCCCAAAAACATCGCGGCTTGGCGTATATCACTTATAGTGCGTTGCAAGCCAAACACCGGGCTGTTTATAGTTTTTAACAATAAGGCCGACAGGCTAATGTCTCGAGAAATCAAATTGGCTATTTTATCTAAACTTGCATCCGACTTTTGCATTTCATCAGCAATTTGGCTCAATAATTCAGGTTTAGGTGGAATATGAAAACCGCGTTCAAGCGAAACTAGGCGTTGTTCATCTAAGTTGATCATTTGCTCAAGAGCCTCCTTTATTAAGCAACGAGCAATTTAATGGTTTAGATGTGTAAAGTAGCCTAAGAGGTTTACCTTAGTATTGCTTGAGATCAACTAGTTGCGCAGAAAGAGTATTCATTGCGTAAAAAAACGGCATAGTAATACGTCAATTAATATGCCGCCTATTGGCTATTTACTTAGTGAGAAAGTACGCTTAGCCACTCATCAGGGTTTGCTAAAATAAACTCAAATACATCATGGTTATTTAACGTAATACGAATTCCATCAGCTGTAATTGGTAAAATACCCGCGCCTTTACCTGAACACTTATCAATGTTATTGATTTGCGTTCGTGAAAATGTGTATGGACCTAGGCCTAACTCTTTGTTAAATGGCTCAAAAACAATGTCTTGCTCTGTAACTAAAAGCTTCCCATCTGCTTTTGCAACACCTGATTGAATAGTTGCCATTGATTCTTTGACTGTTTGCGCTTGCATATCCTTTACTCCACTTAACAAATGAGTGTTAGCTTACACTCAATTAAACCTTAAAATTCTGTACCAACTTAAGATACAACAAGTACGAAAAAAGTACAGTGCTATTGATTTAAAATATTTTTATAAATAGCTTATTAATCGCTTTAGGTTATTTTCATGTTATTCGTTAAGGCTTTTTATTATTCACATAAAAAGCCATTCTGACTTTAGTCCATTCTTATGTGAACATAAAAAAATGCTGCTATGCTTAAAATAATAATGGGATAGATGCATTAATCTAATGACAAAAGCGCTGCTGCAAACTAAAAAAAAGTTAAAAATGAATGCATCTATCTTGATTGCATTAGTCATATTGCTTACTTTTACTTCTTTATTCTCTTATAAAAATGTCGACTCGCAATGGCATGATTATTCTGAAACAGCAGCAAATGTTTATGTCCTTCACGACAAGCTTATTCAGAAACTAGGTTATGGTGGTTTTATTCATCATTTTAAAAACTTGGTGCTAAGAAAAAACACTGAGCTTTACCTTCCCAAAATTAAAAATGAACTTGCCGCAATAAAAGACTTACTATCCAAACTCAGCGCAATAGAAGAATACGATCAAACAGCGCTTACTGACGTTACAAAAACAGTTAGTGAGTATGAAGCTAAACTCAACATTGCAATAAAAATGATTGCTGAAGGCGCTACAAGTGAGCAAATCGATTTAGTGGCTAAAGTGGATGATGCTGCGGCCTTAAAGGCTCTTTCAGAATTCGAAACATACATAAGTACGATACTAAAAGACAAAAGCCTTGCTATCAATAACAACTTTCAACTCGCTTATATCGTACACATTTTAACCATAATCTTGCTTGCCAGCATATTGCTTGTTTACTTTAGAAAGCTTTCAAACTCTTATAAACAACAGATTGAACTCACCGAGCGTGCTTTAGAAGGCACACGAATAAAATCAGAGTTTTTAGCTAACATGAGTCATGAAATCCGCACCCCTTTAAACGGTATTATGGGGCTATTACAAATCTTGCAGCCAAACATTCAAAAACCGAACAATATAGAAGTTGTTGCTAAGGCGCTGTTTTCTTGTCGATCACTACTTACCATCATCAACGATATTTTAGACTTTTCTAAAATGGAGGCGAACGAGCTATCAGTTGAACGAATAGACTTCTCTCTCTCGCGGGTCGTTGAGTCAATTAATTCTGATTTTTTGCCTGTCTGTAATGAAAAATCTATCTATTTAAAAATTGAAGTTAGTGATGATATAGAGGATTTATGGGTTGGCGATCCGGTACGCATAAGACAAATACTGTTAAACCTAGTATCTAATGCAGTTAAATTCACTGAACAAGGAGGTGTAAAAGTTATTGTCAAAAAAGCTGCTCAGCGCGAGGGAATAGAATTAGATGTTATCGACACGGGTATTGGCATGAGCAAAGAAGGACTGTCTCATCTTTTCAATCGATTTCAGCAAGCCGATAACAGCATTACCAGGCGCTTTGGAGGTACAGGTCTTGGCATGTCGATTACAGTTAATTTAATAAACCGCATGGGTGGTAGTATTGATGTAAAAAGTGAACTTGGTAAGGGCACCCGTTTTACAGTGTATTTACCACTTAAGCTATCTCAAAAAGCTCATATTGATGAAACAATTACTCACATTAAAGTACCTGACTTAACAAATCAGACGGTATTAATAGCAGAGGATAACCCTTTAAACACCATGATTATTAAATCAATGCTAGGAGAAACCAATGCTGAACTACACTTCGCACAAGATGGTAAACAAGCTATAGAGTTATTTAATAAGCTCAATCCTAGGCTAGTACTTATGGACATACAAATGCCAAATATGGGGGGCATTGAAGCGTGTGCTCATATACGAAGAGTTAACGAAGCAGTTCCTATTATCGCTCTTACTGCCAATGTAATGAAAGAAAATATTATCGAGTATATGAACTGCGGCTTTAACGGTCACGTTGGTAAGCCTATTGAAAAACACCTGCTGTTTAACACGATTAATGATGTACTCGAAATTAACCAAAATGAAGGCTTAGATTAAAGTTTTCATCAAAATTCACAGCTTATTTTGCTATTTCAATAAGCTATAGATTTTCAAAAAATGACAAATGAACAGCCCACTCCAAAACACTTATTTAACCTTTATATAACGATTGACTTACAAAAAAAGATCGCCCATAGTCATTAATCATCGGTACACATTGAACCTAATTATAAAACCAATTAGTAGCAACCGCTGCTATCAAAATTAAAATGTGGAGGGGTGCGTTATGAACCGTAAGTCTAAACTAATATACCGTATTATGTTGGCCTCTAAGTTTCATAGCCGTGACAAAGCGATTTCACTTGATAAGCTAAAACAAGGCTGTTGTTTAAGTGAGTCCGAATTGCTAACCGTTTTAAAAGAGCTTGAAATCAACCAACTCATTAGCTGGGATCCCAGCAAATCAACTTTTCAACTATCCGCTTAAAAGCGGGCCAAGCCACTGACTATTTGGTTGTTAGCAGTGGCTTTTGTTCAACACATTTATTTAATCATTTAAGTACTTTATTAGTTGCTTACTCTCAGCGAATAGCAATAATCAACTTAATCGATTATGTAAACACAAAGTGAATACGTATGCACTTTATTGTTGCAGCTAAACGCGAAGGCTATAGTAAGGACACCTGCTGATTTTTCAATCAGCATATAAAACTAGACAACAAGACCTTAAAATGACTCATATTACAAAAAAGTGCTTATTTATATTCATACTTTGTTTACTCGCTTCGGCGTGTACTCAAACAACAAATAGTGCCTACCAACCAAAACCCTATGTAAAGATAACGCATCCGGCATGGTCAAAAAATGCAGTGATGTATCAGCTAAATACTCGCCAGTTTACTAAAGAAGGCACTTTTAATGCCGCACAGCAACAACTGCCGCGCTTAAAGAAATTAGGTGTCGATGTTATTTGGTTAATGCCAATTCACCCTATTGGTGAAGAAAATCGCAAAGGCAGTTTAGGCAGCCCCTACTCAGTAAAAGACTACCGAAAAGTAAACCCTGAATTTGGCACACTAGATGATCTTAAAGCCTTTGTGAATAAAGCACATGACATGGGCATGTACGTTATTTTAGATTGGGTAGCAAACCACAGCGCATGGGATAACTGGCTTAGATATGAACACCCCGATTGGTACGATAGAGATTATCAAGGCCAATTTAGACCGACGCCTTGGTGGGATTGGTCTGACATTATCGACTTTGATTATTCAAAACCAGCGCTTCGTGAGTACATGACAGAGTCGATGAAATACTGGGTAAAAGAAGTCGGTATTGATGGCTATCGTTGTGATGTAGCAGGCTTTGTACCCGTAGACTTTTGGAACAATGTACGCCGTGAGCTTGATGACATAAAGCCTGTTTTAATGCTTGCTGAATGGGAATCGCGCGATTTACATGCCGAAGCCTTTGACATGACATACGCTTGGTCATGGTCTGAACACATGCGCAAAATTGTAAATGGTCATGCAGATGTCAGCGCCCTATTTATTTATTATTCATGGAATGAAAGCGCATTCCCAGCTGAAGCTTACCGCCTTGTAGGTGTTGCCAACCATGACACCAATGCTTGGGAAGGTACCATGTTTGAACATTACGGTGAGGCGCTTGAATCTGTCATTGCGCTGTCTGTAGTTGGCGAAGGCTTCCCGATGATTTACAACGGCCAAGAAGCAGGCAACGATAAACGACTCGAATTTTTCGAACGTGACCCTATAAAATGGCAAAAGCACCCTATTGGTGACTTGTATCAGTCACTGTTTGAACTCAAACATAATAATGAAGCACTATGGAATGGCCAATTTGGTGGACGCATGGTACATGTACCAAACACTGCACCAAAAACAGTACTTAGCTTTGTTCGCGCAAAAGGCAACGATAAAGTATTTGCCGTATTTAATTTCTCGAAAGAACCAAAAACAGTCAGTTTTGAGGAACCATTATATTTAGGTAAGTACACTGATGCTTTTTCAAAACAGCTAATAGAATTTACTGAAACAACAGAACTCACAATTCCGGCGTGGGGATTTAGAGTGTTTGTGAAATAGTTTTAAGAGCCTAGCTTCTAGGTTCTAGGTTCTAGGTTCTAGGTTCTAGGTTCTAGGTTTTAGGTTCTAGGTTCTAAAGTAAATTGTAAGAAAGAAGGCATCATTCATACCAGCTAATAAATCGGTGTAATTTAATAGAAAATTAAAGCGGGTATCGAAAGCGTGTTTAAAAAAGAGATAAGTATAAAGAAAGTCACCCAAAGAAGATTTTGGGTGGCAGTCTTACCAGCCACATCTCGGCACACACGTCACACGCTGTGGCTGCTCCCTTCCGGGCCTGACCAGATTCACCTGCTAGTGTTGCGAGAGGACCAATAAGACTACCATTGAGAGCCTCGTTCGGCGCGGGAGGGATTATCTCTAGTTTTAGCCTGTTATTCAAGGGGTATTCGAAAAAGAAAGTGCGATTGCATGCTTAGTATACAATCGCACAGTAAATAAGTGATTTTCGTTAATTACTTTTCAAGCTCAGCTTTAATGTTGCGCAGAGCTGCTTTTACTTTTTTCATGTTCTCTGGACCCATACGCAGCAATTGTTTTTGCGCATCAGGTAAATTTTCCCACTCAGAATAAGCATATTGATAAGTAACTGAGTTACGTACTAACGGCATTTCACCTTTTGGTTCTGGAGTATCAAGCAGAACGTCAATCGCCTCTTCTAGCGTGCCAGTGAATGCATCACCTTCGTAGCCAATTTCAGCATAAGCTTCGTTAATCAGTGGCTTGTATTCGTCATACATACGTATAACTTGTGCAGCACTTAAACTAGTAAATAGTTTTACGTAAGGCGTGTAACGCTCATAGCTATTTGGATCGATTGTTAAAATATCCCCTTCAATCACTTTAAATGACTCTTTAGGGCGCTCAACAGGCGCATGGCTCAATGCCACTTTACCTTTGGCGATATTATCAACATACACAACACCGCGACGAATAAGGTCATCGGTCACCATTAAGCTCATCACTTGATCGCTTAATAACTCATCCATACGTGCTACAACCACTTCATCGCTTTCATTGAGCGTAGGCAATGGCTCTACCTCTGGTAGTGGCTCTGGGGTTCGCTCTGGGGCCGTTTCAACCACGACTGGCTCTGGTTCTGGCTCTGAGGTTTCAGGTTCAGGCTCAGGGTTTTGATACTCAACCACAGGCACTTCTTCAGTGACAATGTCTTCAACAACTTGCACTGGCTGCTCTTCTGGTTTCAATAAAATAAACGCCGCAACACCGGCGATAATAATTAATATAACAACCGCAAAAATAAGATTATTATTTGATGAACCTGATTTAACTGTAGGCTCTGACGAATGCTCAGACATACACACTCCCTTTAAAAACAAACAAAAAGACGAAAATTAACGTAACTCGCGAGCTAAACTTTGCTTCTTCTAGCTTAAAGACTTACAGTTGATAAATAAAGTAAAGACGCACAACTAGTTAAATGCAAATATGGGTACTAAGTTAAAAAAAACACAGCATTCAAAAGTCGCCTTACTACTTACAGGTGGTGGTGCTCGTGCTGCTTATCAAGTGGGCGTGCTAAAAGCAGTTACTCAAAGCATGCCGCGTACTGCCCCTTTACCGTTTACTATAATTAATGGGACATCAGCAGGCGCAATTAATTCCGCTGCATTAGCATGTTATGCTTCTTGTGCTCATTTAGCGAGCAAAAAACTAGAATGGGTATGGAAGAACTTTTCTACTTCACAAGTTTATAAAAGCGACTTTATCAGTGTTTTTCTGCATATTCTGCGCAATATGCTAACAAGCTTCCAGTCAGAGCATATAAACCACCCACCAGCGAGCTTATTGAATAACAAGCCGCTGAGAAAACTGCTCAATGAAATACTCGATTTATCACGTATTGAGCGAAATCTGCATAAAAATTATTTAGATGCTGTGTCTATTACTGCTTCTAGTTATACCACGGGTGACTCTGTGGCGTTTTTTCAGTCGCTTACTCAAAAGCCTTGGCGCCGAGCAAAGCGCGAGGGACAAGCAACACGTATAAATGTAGAGCATTTAATGGCATCAAGTGCCATTCCTATGGTTTTTCCAAGTGTGAATGTACATAACCATTATTTTGGTGATGGCTCAATCCACCAGCTATCGCCCTTGAGCCCTTCTGTGCATTTAGGCGCTGAGAAAATTTTTATCATTGGTGTAGACGAACCAAAAGCACCACATCCTCCGGGCTATCAACCACATTACCCAGGACTTTCAAATATTGCGGGTCACTTACTCGACAGTGTATTTACCGATACCTTGCAGTCTGATTTAGAGCGTTTACAACGTATCAACCGAACCTTGAGCCTGTTACCTGCTCGCGACAAACATCAAGAATTAAAGCAAATCGAAACCTGTGTGATTAACCCCTCACAGAACTTTAATGTGATTGCCGCACAGTTTTATGACGATATGCCAATGGCGATTAAAGTGTTATTACGTCTTATCGGGGTAAAAAAACGCTCGCAATCAAGCTTAACCAGCTACTTATTGTTTGAGAAGCGTTACACACAAAAGCTCATCGAGATTGGCTACCAAGATGGCCTTAATAAACTCCCTGAAATTCGTAAATTCTTAGAGCTGGATTAGCTACTCCAAACCATCCAGCAAAAACCGCTCTACTCGCTCTACTCGGCGTGGTTTACCTTGTAGCACTAAAATGTCGCCAGCCAGTAAAATAGTTTGCGATGATGGAGCGTCAATTTCACGGTCTTGCCTACGAAGTGCCCTTACAGATACACGGCGCTGTTCAAGTTTTAATTCGCTGATTTTTTGGTTCACAGCATAAGCTCGCTCGGGTAAAGCAATAACATGCAAATATTCTAAGCGGTCTGAACTTGCTTCTTCTCCATCGAGCTTGTCGCCGGTAAAAAAGCCATTTAAAAATTGGTAGCGGTTACGACGTTCTTTACTTACTCTGCGGATAATGCGAGTCATAGGCACTCCCGACATATAAAGAACATGAGAAACTAGCATCAAGCTTGCCTCAAGGGTTTCGGGCACCACTTCTGTCACACCCAGTTCTTTTAGTGTTTCGAGCTCACTATCATCACGCATACGCACAAGAATCTTGACCTTGGGAGCGATTTGCTTGATGGCATCAACCACTATTTGTGTTTGCTCAAAGTCGGTAAAGGTAATGATCACTAGCCTTGCTCGCTCTACCCCAGCTGACTTTAAAATATCTTTTTGATTTACATGACCAAATATAACAGGCTCGCCAGCGGCTTTTGCTTCTTGCAATAAGATTGGATTACTCTCTACTGCTACGTACTCAATTGCCTCGGGCTTTAAAAACCGCGCGATGGTTTGTCCAACCCGTGAAAACCCACAGATCACAACATGGTTATGGTACAACGGACTACTCGCAGCGGGTTGCTGCCAATGTTGCCCGGTTTGACTTAAAAGGCCGAGTTTTTTAATAATTAACGGTGTTTTTTCGATAAGATAAGGCGTGAGTGCCATCGATAGCACCCCTACTGCAATTAAAAACGATGCTTGCTCTGCACTGATTAAAAGGTGCTGCGAAGCAAGGGCAATAAGTACAAAACCAAACTCCCCCATTTGCCAAAGCATGATCCCCGCAGAAACAGCATCTTGCTTACGCTCACCCATTACTTGAGCAGCAATCGATAACACCGCTATTTTAAAGAGCAACAAGCCAACCAGTACAGTGATGATCCAATACCAACTACTAAGCACATAAAGTACATCAAGCTGCATACCGACTGTGACAAAGAACAGCCCCATTAAAATATCGCGAAATGGCCGAATATCCGCCTCTAGCTGGTGACGGTAATGACTTTCTCCTAACATCATCCCTGCTAAAAAAGCGCCTAATGCCATTGATAGGCCAAACAAGTATGTAAGCCCAGCTGCGAATAATGCAACCAATAGCGTGGTTAACATAAATAGCTCATCGGTTCTCACTAATGCGATTTCGCTAAATACCTTGGGGAGTATCCACTTACCTATAGCAAAGAGTAAAACACAAACCAATGCGCCTTTAGTGAGTGCAAACGCCAATGCGCCTACAATTTCCTCTGAGCCGCTTTGTGCTAGCAGTGGATAAACAATAAGTAATGGCACAACCGCGATGTCTTGGAATAGCAATACGCCAATGGCAAGTTGGCCTCGTCGTTGGTTAAGCTCTCCAGATTCTTTAAGTAGCTTTACAACCACTGCGGTTGAAGATAGCGCCATTAAGCTGGCAATGGTAAAACTATTTAGTAAGCTGTAATCAAGCAGCAACAAAATCAGCATAAACACAATGCTGGTGACAACCACTTGTAATGAGCCAAGGCCGAATACGATATTACGCATAGCCCTTAAACGGGGTAACGAAAACTCTAGACCTAAACTAAATAATAAAAACACAATACCTAGCTCAGCCACAAAGTGCATTTCATGGCTTTGCGCCATCCAGCCAATACCGTGACTCCCCGCCAACACCCCAGTTGCCAGGTACGCAAGAATAGGTGGTAAGCCAATTCGTTTGAAGAACCAAACAAATAATACGGCAGCAACTAGCAAGCCAAACACTTGAATCAGCACATTTTGCAAGCAATAAACTCCCTTCTACTTGATGATAAAGCTGTAGCCTTCTTTAACTATAGCAACCATTTGTTTTTCAGCCAGTTTAAAAAAGTGGCACAAATCTCGCTAAGTAGGAGTAACTAAACACTCCGGGGGGAGAATTTTAATGGAAAATGTCCATATTTTGACGCAGCGAGTGTCTGCGCGAGGCGAATTTCTGCCGTTTTCGGCAGAGCATTACCGAATAAATGAAACAAATAATCCACATGACTTAATTGCTAAGCTGCAAACCACACTTTCAATTGAGAATATACTGACGATTTTTGCTAATCATGCAAAACAACTGATTAATTTATCGGGATTACAGTTCCAGTCTTCACTCGGCGTGTCTCAGAGTGCAGGGAGTGATACATCTCAAACGCCTTACTCTTTTGATTTAGATATCGAAAGTGAGCGTTTAGGGCAATTAATTTACTTTAGCCAATTCCCAATGGGTAAAGGCATAGAAGCTAAATTAGAACAGTTACACAGTGCGCTGGTTTATCCACTTCGTAATGCCATTATGTATAACCGCGTATTACGTTTGGCAACGAAAGATGCCCTAACAGGCTTAAATAACCGAAGTCAATTTAATGACAGTTTGGCGCAAAAGCTTGAACGTTGTCGTCGCCAAAACCGACCATTTAGCCTAATGTTGCTTGATTTAGATAATTTCAAACAAGTGAACGATAGTTTCGGTCATAAAATTGGTGATGATGTTTTACAAGAGTTCTCAGAAGTACTATGCAGTAGTGTTAGAGGAACAGACTCAATTTTTCGCTTTGGTGGCGACGAGTTTGCACTATTAATTGACGACCCAGAATTCACAACTAACAAAGTAGTTGCAGAACGAATTATGCGGCTGGTGAAAAAGTCTAACTTGATGACACAATACCGCGTAACTTCAAGTATTGGTTATACTTTAGCAACTAACCAAGATTGCGAAAATGATGTATTTGCCCGTGCAGATAAAGGTCTGTACAAAGCTAAAGCAGCAGGAAGAAACTGCGCCAGAGCTTTTTAATTAACAGAAAGCCTAGCATCCCCCGCTAGGCTTTTTTAACTTTAAACTTATAGCAAAGTAATACCAGCCAAAAGCCAGCAAAAAAGCCGCTTAACAAGTAGAGCAATGCAGCCATGGTGGTAAGGGGTGATACCATCACTAAGGCCAATGGCGTAAGTACGCCTAAAATAAAGAATATACCACCTTTACCTGACCAATATCCTAGTAGCAATACTGAACACAACAGGCCGCCAGCTAAGGCATAAAGTAGTGTCAGTAAGCTCAAGTCTGTATAAACAAAACCAGCAATAACAGCAACTAACAGTGACAACACCAAACCTAGTGGTGCCTTATTAACTAGTGATAAACCAACATGTGGTTGTTCACTCATAGAATATCTCCCAAAAAATTCCTTCATCAACACTGTGCTCAGCGCTAGTGAAATAGCCCACTACTTGCACGAGTTGATCGTTATAAAAAATAAGTGGTGTTTGCGCACGTAACCAAGGGGCCACTTTGGCATCTTTAAACCAATGTTTTAAGGTGTTTGAGCCAGGCTTTTTTAAGGGTTTTATACGTGCTTGCGGCTTATTAAATTCAACGCTTACTTGCTCATTTTTTAAAGGCTTTCTGATGCCCTTCCCCTGCTTAACGATAAGTTTACGGCCATCAGTGAGCTCTATAGGCTGTAAGTTAATATCCATTGCCTGTGGTATTGCCTGCTCAGTCACAAAGTACCAATGTTGCTGATGACGACGAACATCGCCGCTTTGCAAACAAATTTTTAGCTGCGCATCTGCTTGTGCCGTTAAACCTTGCTCAATAATTTGCTGTAGCTGATTTTCTGAAGGTAGTTGATGGGTAAACTGATTTAGCCACGCACGCACAAGATTTGCTTGTCTGGGCTTACTAAACTCCGCAATTGCAACACAGCTTAAACCACCCTGTGAATTTTGGCAATGTGCAAGGTCACTTTGCGTATATTCATCGAGCAGCGATTGCTGTTGTTGTAACAGCCGAATACTGCGCGCTGCACTTTTTTCAAACCCTTGAAAACGATCCATTAAAATAGGCAAAACTTGATGACGTAAAAAATTGCGGTCAAAGCGCTCATCAACATTTGAATCATCAGTGATATGGGTAATGGCAAATTTAATGGCAAACTGTTCAATTTGCTCACGTGTGATATTAATCAGCGGTCTAAAACATACTCGCCCAGACGCTAATAACCGCGTTTGTGGCATTGATGCTAAGCCTTGCAGGCCTGAGCCGCGTTTAAGCCGCAACAAGAAGGTTTCGAGTTGGTCATTTAAGTGCTGACCAAGCAGTATTACACTGCCTGCCACGCAGTTTTCGTCAAGAGCTTGGTATCTTGCCTCTCGCGCTTGTGCCTCGAGTGAAGTGCGCGAGCGCTCTTGGATTTCAACGCGCACCGCTTTAAATGCTACACCGAGCTCTTCACATAGTGACTTACAAAATCCTTGCCACTCATCGGCATACTTACTCAAACCATGATTAACATACACAGCTTCAAGCTTAAGCTCTGGGAGCTGCTTTTGAACTTGGTTCATTAAATGTAACAACACAACAGAGTCAACACCGCCTGATAAGGCAACACTAAAGCAGCTGTGTTCAGCGTTCAGCAACGGCCGTAATTGAGCTAAAAAATGGTGATATAAATCTGATGTTTGCATTAAAAACCAATGAGTATACAAGCGTCTGTGTTATCAGCATTATAAAACAAAAAAAGCCGCAAAAGCGGCTTTTTTCAATTTTAAGCAGTGTTTAGCAATAACCAAACGACATTAAACGTTTGTAACGCTGATCAAGCATTTCATCAAGTGAAAGGCCTTGTAATTCAGCTAGGTCGCGTTTAAGTTGGTTTTTAAGATTACGTGCCATCGCATCGTAATTGCGGTGCGCACCACCTAAAGGCTCTTCAATCACATTGTTGATTAAATCAAGCTCTTTAACGCGCGCTGCGGTTACACCCATTGCTTCTGCAGCTAATGGTGCTTTATCTGCGCTTTTCCATAAGATTGATGCACAACCTTCTGGCGAGATCACAGAGTAAGTGCTGTATTGCAACATGTTAACGCGGTCACCCACACCAATTGCAAGTGCACCACCTGAACCACCTTCACCAATTACAGTACAGATCGTTGGTACTTTTAACGCAGCCATTACTTTAAGATTGCGTGCGATAGCCTCACTTTGACCACGCTCTTCAGCACCAACACCTGGGTATGCCCCTGGTGTGTCGATAAATGTCATAATTGGCATTTTAAAGCGCTCAGCCATTTCCATTAAGCGTAATGCTTTACGGTAACCTTCTGGCTTTGGCATACCAAAGTTGCGTTTGATTTTTTCAGCCGTGTCACGACCTTTTTGTTGGCCGATAACCATTACAGGTTGACCTTCAAAACGTGCAATACCACCTAATATAGCTGGGTCGTTAGCGAAGGTACGGTCGCCTGCTAGTTCGTCAAATTCCGTGAAAATGCGCTCGATGTAATCACGAGTATAAGGACGCAACGGATGACGGGCTAACTGAGAAACCTGCCAAGCACCTAATTCAGAGAAAATTTTCTCTTTCATTTCAGCACTTTTTTCTTTTAATCGACTGACTTCCTCTTCTAATCCAAGGTCTAATTCGCCAGCGCGGCTTACATTTTGTAATTCTTCAATTTTTGCTTCTAATTCTGCGATTGGAAGCTCAAAATCAAGATAATTGAGGCTCATGCTCTAAACTACCTAATTAATTAAATTCTAGTTCTACATCTTGCGCCGCCATCAATGACAACTTATGAATTAAGTCATCACTAGGCGTAACACACCATTCAGTCCCTAAGGTAATCTCAGCCAACGCATCCGGACGTTGATAGAATACTTTAATAGGACATGTACCAAACTTATAAGGTTCAAGTACTTTTTGTAAATTATCGAAGAAGTTTGCCTCGATCTGCACCATATTCAGCGTCATTTTAATCGCTTTTATACGTTTTTCTCGCGCTTCGGCAATGGTGCATATGTCTCTAGCAGTCATTGTAATGCCACCAGAGAAGTTATCAAAGCTGACCTGTCCGGATATTACCAAGATATTGTTAACTTGCAGCATATCTTGGTACATTTCAAACTGTTCTGGGAATAAGCGTACATCAATACGGGCACTCTTGTCATCTAAAGTTATAAGACCCCAACGATTTCCCTTTTTATTTATCAGGGTTCGGGCATTGATAACAAGGCCAGCCGCTGTTGACTGCACATCACGATTTGTGGGCTGCAAGTCTACTAGCCTTCCCGAGGTGTAATGCTTTAGTTCTTTACGGTACTGGTTAATTGGATGGCCAGTTAAGTAAAGCCCTAAGGTCTCTTTTTCACCGTCTAGCCATTGCTTATCAGTTAAGTCTGTCGCTTTGATAAACGCCTGTTCAACTTCGTCTGGTTCAGTAGCCAATAAACCAAACAAATCTGCTTGCCCTAATGACTCTGCTTTATGATGTTGATCAGCTGCTCGCATGGCATCTTTTAAGCTCGCTAATAAGGTCGCACGACCTGGCTGGGTTTTATCTGGACCAAGTTGATCGAGTGCGCCTGCATAGATAAGTTTTTCGACCACGCGTTTGTTTAAGCGTTTTAAGTCAACTCTGGCACAAAAATCAAATAAGTCTTTAAACGGGCCGCCTTCACTTCGAGCTTCTAAAATAGCTTCAACCGGTGCTTCACCCACGCCTTTAATGGCACCAATGCCATAAACAATCTCACCTTTTAGATTAACAGTAAACTTGTACTCACCGGCATTTACATCAGGTGGTAACAAGGTCAGTTTCATGTTTTCACATTCATCAACCAAGGTAACAATTTTATCGGTGTTATCCATATCCGCCGACATTACTGCCGCCATAAACTCAGCTGGATAATGGGTCTTCATCCACAGGGTTTGATACGATACCAGTGCATAAGCAGCAGAGTGCGATTTGTTAAAACCATAACCCGCGAATTTCTCTACCAAGTCGAAGATTTTCATTGCAAGTTCGCCGTCAACGCCATTATTTATAGCGCCTTCTTCAAAAGTCGAACGTTGCTTTGCCATCTCTTCAGGCTTTTTCTTACCCATTGCACGACGAAGCATGTCAGCGCCACCAAGGGTATAACCGGCAAGTACCTGCGCAATTTGCATTACTTGTTCTTGATAAAGAATGATACCGTAGGTCGGCTCAAGAATAGGCTTTAGGCTTTCATGTTGCCACTGAACGTCTGGGTAAGATATTTCTTCTCGGCCGTGCTTACGGTCGATAAAGTTATCTACCATGCCTGATTGCAATGGACCTGGGCGGAACAGTGCCACCAGTGCGATCATATCTTCGAAGCAGTCGGGCTTTAGACGACGAATAAGATCTTTCATACCACGAGATTCGAGCTGGAATACCGCGGTGGTTTCGGCGCGTAGCAATAACTCAATACTTGGCTTGTCATCAAGTGGAATGGCGTTAATATCAACCGGCTCTTTACCCTCGCGGGCTAGGCGCTCATTGGTCATATCAAGCGCCCACTGCAAGATGGTAAGCGTTCTTAAACCTAAGAAGTCAAACTTAACTAGGCCCGCCGTCTCAACGTCGTTTTTATCAAATTGAGTAACCGGGAATTTACCTTCATCATCACAATAAAGGGCCGCAAAGTCAGTGATAGTGGTTGGTGATATTACAACACCACCAGCGTGTTTACCGGCGTTACGTGTACACCCTTCGAGGATGCGACACATATCGATAAGCTCTTTTACCTCTTCATCACCGTCGTAGGCTTCTTGTAAACGAGGCTCTACATCAAACGCTTTAGCCAAGGTCATGCCCGGATCGCCCGGTACTAATTTTGAAATACGATCAACAAAGCCGTAAGGGTGACCAAGTACACGGCCTACGTCACGGATAACCGCTTTTGCAGCCATGGTACCAAAGGTGATGATCTGAGATACCGCGTCACGGCCATAAAGCGCCGCTACGTGGTCAATTACCTCATCGCGCCTATCCATACAGAAGTCGACGTCGAAATCGGGCATTGAAATACGCTCAGGGTTCAAGAAACGTTCGAAGAGTAGGTCAAACTCTAGCGGATCAAGATCGGTAATCTTCAAAGCATAAGCAACCAGTGAACCGGCACCCGAACCACGTCCTGGACCTACTGGAATATTGTTATCTTTACTCCACTGAATGAACTCCATTACGATCAAGAAGTAACCCGGGAAACCCATTTGGTTGATTACGTCGAGCTCTATTTTCAGACGCTCATCATACTCACCCCGTTTTTCTTTACGCTCTTGCTCATCAGGGAATAAAAACTGTAAACGCTCTTCAAGACCATCTTCAGAGACTTTAACCAAGAAGTCTTCAATTTTCAGTGAACCGGTTGGGTAATCAGGTAAGAAGTAAGTTCCTAGCTGCACGGTTACATTACAGCGCTTGGCAATTTCTACGGTGTTTTCTAACGCTTCTGGAATATCGCTAAATAGCTCAGCCATTTGCTCCGCTGTTTTTAGATATTGCTGCTCAGAAAAACGTTTTGGTCTGCGTTTATCTTCTAGGGTATATCCGTCATGGATTGCCACTCGGATTTCGTGGGCTTCAAAGTTTTCTGGTTTTAAAAACACCACTTCATTCGTTGCTACCACTGGTAACTGCTCTTTTGCGGCAAGCTCAACAGCCAGATGCAGATAATCTTCTTCTAGGGGGCGTTCAGTACGAATAAGCTCAATATAATAATGATCGCTAAAGTGCTGCTTATAAAAGCTAACCACAGACTCAATAAGACCAGGGTTGCCTTTTAGTAGGGCTTTACCTAAGTCGCCATCTTTAGCGCCTGATAATAAAATCAGGCCATTTTTATTCTCTACCAACCATTCGCGATCAACCACAGGGCGATGAAATAAATGCCCACGCTGGTACGCTTTAGAGATCAATAAGGTAAGGTTTTTATAGCCTTCGTTATCTTTCGCTAAGATGGTAATGCGACTTGGTTCATCCTCAAATTCAGGGCTTCTTAACCAAAAGTCAGCACCAACAATAGGCTTAATCCCAGCGCCATGCGCCGCACCATAAAATCGCACCAAACCACATAAGTTCATCTGGTCAGTGATTGCCAGCGCTGGCATTTGCAACTCTTCAGCTTTAGCTACAATCGGCTTGGTTTTAGCAAGGCCGTCCACCATTGAGAAATCTGAGTGAACACGTAAGTGAACAAATTGCGGCGCAGGCATTACAATTGCTCTCCTTTCAACGCCAAAATGCGCTGAACAGGTTTAAAGCTCTTACGATGCTCTGCAATTGCCCCGTATTGTTCGAGTGCCGCAAAGTGCGCTTTAGTTGGATAGCCTTTATGACCTGCAAAGCCATAGTCAGGATAACGCTTATCAAGCTCAATCATTTCTTCGTCACGGGCAACTTTCGCTAAAATAGATGCCGCAGAAATCTCTTCAACGAGGCTGTCACCTTTTACTACCGCCTGTGCTGGCACAGTTAACTGGCTAGGCACACGATTACCATCAATAAAAACAAACTCAGGCTTTACACTTAAGCCTTCAACCGCACGGCTCATTGCAAGCATAGTGGCATGAAGAATATTTAACTCGTCAATTTCAGTTGGGCTGCAACGGCCAATGGCATAGCACAGAGCTTTTTCTTTTATTTCTATCGCTAATAATTGGCGTTTTTTATCTGTTAACTTTTTAGAATCAGCTAAACCTGCTATTGGCTTATTCGGATCAAGTATTACCGCAGCGGTAACAACATCACCCACTAATGGGCCACGGCCAACTTCATCTACACCTGCTATATAATTAACATTCGGTCGTTCAATTTGCATTTAGTAACTCCGCGACTGCAGCTGCAGCTTGTTCGTTGGCATTTAATCTTATGTCTTTATGAATAGCTAAAAAGCGCGCTTTTAATTCGCTGTTATCCGTATTCAACATAGGTGTTAGCGCAGCTGATAAGTTTTCAACATTACACTCAGTTTGTAAGTATTCTGGAACAAGTTCTTCATCGGCTAATAAATTAGGCAACGAAAAATATTTAATGTTAAAAGTGAATAGTGTTTTAAAAATCCAATAACTCAGTGGCTTAATTTTGTAGCCCACGACCATCGGCTTTTTATACAGCATGCCTTCAAGCGTTGCGGTACCTGAGGCAAGTAAAATGGCATCAGCAGCTTGCATTGCAAGGTTTGATTGACCATCCAATAATTGCAGTTTTAAATCAGGGGCTGTTCTTTCTAAAATCTCACAAAACTGTGCTTTTCGTTTTTCATTGACTAACGGCACTACAATTTTAAGATCAGGATTTTGCGCCTGTAATTTCGCTGCTGTTTGAATATAGGTTTCGCTTAAAAGCCCTACTTCAGAACCCCGGCTACCTGGTAACAAAGCAAGTACTTTATCTGTTTGTGATAAACCAAGCTGGTTACGCGCTTCGGTTTGGTCGTGCTCAAGCGCAATATCATCAGCTAATGTGTGACCCACAAATGTACAAGGTACATTGTGTTTATCGTAAAAAGCTTTTTCAAATGGCAATAGTGCCAGCACTAAATTAGTAGCCGCACTGATTTTATGTATACGTTTTTCGCGCCACGCCCACACTGATGGACTAACATATTGAATCGTTTTGATACCTGCATCTTTTAACGGTTTTTCAACACGTAAATTAAAATCAGGCGCATCAATGCCAATAAATACATCCGGTGGGTTGTCGATAAAATGCTGCACCAATTGTTTGCGTATTTTGAGTAGACGCGGTAATCGGCCAAGCACTTCGACTAAGCCCATCACTGATAATTCGTCCATATCGAATAATGTATTGCAACCAGCCGCTTGCATACGCGGGCCCGCAATCCCCTCAAAAATAGCATCAGGAAAACGGCGTTTAAGTGCTTTTATTAACCCTTCACCTAAAATATCACCTGATAACTCACCTGCCACCAAGGCAATACGTAACGGCTTTGTATGTTCTTTCATTCGTTGATAATTCGCAACTTTTGGCACTAATGTAAATGAGTTTACCGTGTTTTAGCAGTCGGATAAATGTCACAGAGTTAATAAATACTAGAAATCGAAATTACGCTAAAAAGTCGTCGATTCTTTATACACAGTTTACCGCTCAAAGTAGCGGTAGATAATTAGTCAGATTCTTAAAAATAATAAAAATTAACTAAGTAAGCCATAGTAAATGAGCTTTTTATAACGATTAAATATTTGAAAGTGTAGAGCATTATCTCTAACCTGTAGAAAAGATATACAGAGGCTGTCTGTCTTTTTTTCGTACTTTTCTATTGACTAAAATGGATACAAGGTTAGAATTCACAAAATTTCAATAATTACTGAAACTTTATAACCGATTTTTGTCGTGTCTACCGCACCCGCTAACAAGGAGCTAAACGATGATAGATGAAACATTTGTGGATCTATCGCGATTGCAATTTGCAATCACTGCCCTATTTCACTTCCTATTTGTTCCACTTACCTTAGGTATGACGTGGATTTTGGTGATCATGGAATCCGTTTACGTGATGACTGGTCGCGAAATTTATCGTGATATGACTAAGTTCTGGGGGAAATTGTTTGGTATCAACTTTGCGATTGGTGTGGCCACGGGTCTAACTATGGAGTTTGAGTTTGGTACCAATTGGTCTTATTACTCTCACTATGTGGGCGATATTTTTGGCGCACCACTGGCAATTGAAGGCTTAATGGCTTTCTTTTTAGAATCAACTTTTGTGGGTATGTTCTTTTTAGGCTGGGAGCGTTTGAGTAAACGTCAGCACCTAGGTGCAACCTTCTTAATGGCATTAGGGACTAATTTATCTGCACTATGGATTTTAGTCGCAAATGGTTGGATGCAAAATCCGGTAGGTGCTGAATTCAATTACCAAACCATGCGTATGGAAATGACCAGCTTTGCTGAACTGGTATTTAACCCTGTTGCACAAGTTAAGTTTATTCATACTGTATCAGCAGGTTATGTTGCAGCATCTATGTTTGTACTGGGTATTAGTAGTTGGTACATCTTAAAAGGTCGTGACCTTGCTTTTGCCAAACGCTCATTTTCGGTCGCATCAGGGTTTGGTTTAGCGTCAATTTTGTGTGTGATTTTACTGGGTGATGAATCTGGCTACGAAGTTGGCGAGGTACAAAAAGTAAAACTCGCAACGATTGAAGCTGAGTGGCACACCGAAGAGGCCCCTGCCGCATTTACGCTGGTAGGTATTCCTGACTCAGAAGAGCAAGTCACTCACGCCGCTGTAAAAATCCCCTACGCACTGGGTATTATTGCTACTCGCTCAATTGACGAGCAAGTAACGGGCATTAAAGACCTTGAAGAGCAGCATGAAAAGCGTATTCGTAATGGCATGATTGCATACGAATACTTAGAAAAGCTTCGCAGCGGTGAAGACACTCCTGAAAACATTGCAAAATTCGATACCTTAAAAGCTGATTTAGGCTATGGTTTGCTACTTAAGCGCTATACGCCTAACGTGGTTGATGCAACAGAAGAGCACATTCAAAAAGCAGTGAAAGATTCAATCCCTCAAGTGGGCCCAATGTTCTGGTCATTTAGGATCATGGTTGGTTGTGGTGTGATCATGCTTGGCGTATTTGTCTTATCTTTTTATTACAACGCACACCGAATTATTGAGCAAAAGCGTTGGTTATTGTGGGCTGCGGTATGGAGTATTCCACTGCCTTGGATTGCTATTGAGTTTGGTTGGATTGTTGCTGAATACGGCCGTCAACCTTGGGCAATTTCGGAAATTTTACCGACCTTCTTGGCAACCTCATCACTGACGGTCAATGACCTATTGATTAGTATTACTGGTTTCTTAGTATTCTACACAGGTCTTGCTGCGGTTGAAGGTTGGCTGATGCTGCGCTTTATAAAACAAGGGCCAAGCTCGCTTCATACTGGTAAATATCACCATGAACTTGTCAAAGCAGATAGTCTTGCAAGCCAAGGAGCTCAATCATGATTTTTGATTACGAAACTCTTAAACTAATTTGGTGGCTGTTAATTGGTGTATTACTGATTGGCTTTGCAGTGACCGATGGTATGGACATGGGTGTGGCAATTTTGCTTCGCCTAGTGGGTAAAACCGATGTTGAACGCCGAACGGTTATTAACACCATTGGTGCTCACTGGGATGGTAACCAAGTTTGGTTCATCACTGCTGGGGGGGCGCTTTTTGCAGCCTGGCCTATGGTCTACGCGGCTGCGTTCTCTGGCTTTTACTTTGCCATGATGCTGGTATTATTTGCGCTATTTTTCAGACCACTTGGCTTTGATTACCGCTCAAAAATAGATTCACCACGCTGGCGTAATAACTGGGATTGGGGCCTATTTGCAGGTAGTTTTATTCCGGCTCTAGTATTTGGTGTGGCATTTGGTAACTTGCTACAAGGTGTGCCTTATCACATTGATGACCTACTGCGTGTTAGCTACCAAGGCTCATTCTTCGCGCTATTAAATCCATTTGCCATTGTTGCAGGCCTTGTGAGTGTACTTATGCTCGTTGGCCACGCTGGTATGTGGCTACAACTTCGAACTGATGCGGAGGTTGCAAAACGCTCAGCACAATATGGCCGATATGCACTGATGGCGTTTATTGTATTGTTTGCTTTAGCAGGTGTGTGGGTATCTCAACTTGATGGTTATACAATCGTCAGCATGGGTGATACTCAAGGCTATGCCAACCCACTGGCTAAAACAGTAACGCAAGCACCGGGGGCATGGCTTGATAACTATACAAAAATGCCATTAACCATGCTGTTCCCTGCCCTTGCATTCGTTATGGCGGCACTGGCAATAGTGTTATCTAAATTACAAAAACCAGCGATGGCACTGATCGCTTCAAGCCTAATGCTTGCTGGCGTGATACTCACTGCGGGTATGTCAATGTTCCCGTTTGTTATGCCTTCGAGCAACAACCCTAATATTAGTTTAACCATGTGGGATGCGGTTTCGAGCCATATGACACTTAACGTGATGTTTATTGCTGCGGTTATTTTTGTACCACTTA
This sequence comes from Pseudoalteromonas sp. PAR1, assembly GCF_947311895.1. Classification (NCBI taxonomy): domain Bacteria; kingdom Pseudomonadati; phylum Pseudomonadota; class Gammaproteobacteria; order Alteromonadales; family Pseudoalteromonadaceae; genus Pseudoalteromonas; species Pseudoalteromonas sp. PAR1. The sequence goes on from NZ_CAMZMY010000002.1 coordinate 137,540, forward strand.
TTCTTATCTACACAACATGGTGTTATGTGAAGATGTGGCGCAAAGTAACCATCAGTGAAATTGAAAACAACACTCACGGTAGCTATTAAGGAGATTAAAATATGTGGTATTTTGCCTGGATTTTAGGTGTTCTATTAGCCTGTACACTGGGAGTGATCAACGTAATGTGGTACGAATTTCACCAACATAAAGATTCAATCGCTGATGATGAGCTAGAGCTATACGCGAGACTCAAAAACGACGATGACAACTAAACCCCGACCAAATCGCGCGCAGCAGCAAACGCTGCGCGCTTTTTTAAAGCAGTATAGCCAGTCCGCTTCAGGACTTCTAAAATTAAGCATTAGTCTGGGCACACTCAATGCCCTGTTAATGATTGCCTCTTGTTATCTTCTTGCTAACGCAGTTCATCAAGTTATGTTTGAACAAGCAAACTTGAAAGCCGTAAGCCCATTGTTATGGCCTCTCGCGGGGCTCATTTTAGCTCGTGCTTTATTGGTTGCGCTAAGTGAACGGGTGAGTAACCTTGCCGCGTTAAAAATAAAAAACGTGATGCGTAATACATTGCTAGAAAAGCTCAGCAAACTTGGGCCAGCATACACTGAACAAAAAGGCCATGGCGCAACACTTAACACCTTACATAATGGGGTGGAAGCTCTACATCAATATTACGCCAACTACATTCCAAGTGTGGCTTACAGTGCGCTTATTCCATTAGCCATATTGGTCGTAATTTTTCCAACCGATTACAAAGCAGGCCTCATATTCCTTTTAACAGCCCCGCTTATCCCCTTTTTTATGATTTTAGTGGGCCATAAAGCGGAGCAGTTAAACCAAGAACGCTGGCAACAGCTAGCGGTACTTGGCAATTACTTTTTTGACCGATTACAAGGACTGACTCAACTTAAGCTTTTTAATGCAACCAAGCGTGAGCTAAATAGCATAAGTCAGATATCTGATGATTACCGTGGTGCAACCATGGGGGTGCTGAAAGTCGCCTTTTTATCATCTTTCGCTCTTGAGTTTTTAGCCACCATTAGTGTTGCCCTTGTTGCTGTGATCATTGGCTTTAGATTATTTTTTGGTACGCTCGATTTTGCGACCGGTTTTGTGGTGCTATTACTGGCCCCTGAGTTTTACTTACCACTTCGGCAAATGGGCACTCATTATCATGCAAAACTCGAAGGGATCAGCGCCGCTGCTGATATGGTCGATATAATCAATCAAAGCGACGCCGATGAACATTTGGGTACCTCTAAACTTGAGTTACCGATAAAAGACATACAGCTGAATGCGCTTACTTTTCACTACCCTGAGACAAACGAAGGGGTAACTGATATCAACTTAAGCCTGCCAAGCACAGGCTTAGTTGCCTTTGTAGGTGAAAGCGGCTCGGGTAAAAGTACTTTGTTTGATTGCCTATTGGGTTTTCATCATCAAGCCAACAATGCCATTCACATTAACGGACAGCCACTGAGCGATACCGCCTTAGCTGATTGGCAAGCACAGCTTGCGTGGATCCCACAACAAGCCACTTTATTTTATCGAACCGTTGCAAATAACCTACGATTAGCAAAACCAGATGCAAGCCAAGCTGAACTTGAGGAAGCGGCTAATAAAGCTGGTGCGCTTGAATTTATAAACGCCCTACCTAATGGCTTTGATACACAGCTTGGTGAACAAGGAGAAGGCCTCTCAGGGGGGCAAAAGCAGCGTATTGCCCTTGCCCGTGCATTTTTAAAAAATGCCCCTATGCTAATGCTTGATGAGCCTACAGCTCACTTAGACAGCCAAACAGAGCACTTAATCAACCAAGCAATCCGAGATTATGCAAAAGATCATTTAGTGCTGGTTATTGCTCACCGACTGAATACGGTTAAACATGCCGACACCATTTACGTTATGCAACAAGGTCACATTGTTGAGTCTGGTCATTATCAGCAACTCACCGAACAAGCAGGCCTATTTGCTAAGCTTGTGAGCCAAGGTGAAGCCCATGCATAACTTCATACGTTTATTAAAACTTTGCAAACCTCATGCAGGCATGCTGCTTTTGGGGGCTTTTTTAGCAAGCTTAACAGTACTTGCAAATGTCGGTTTACTCGCTATCTCGGGCTGGTTTTTAGCAGCCATGGCAGCGGCGGGTATTGCCGGTGTGCAGATGAACTACTTTACCCCTGCAGGGGTGATTCGCTTTTTAGCTATCGTGCGCACAGCGTCTCGTTACGGCGAGCGAATGATAACTCACAACGCTACCTTTTTGTTACTAAGCGAAATTCGCGTAAAGATGTTCAAGACTCTTAGCCAACTCAACAACGTTGACTTAGCAATGACTCGTAGTAGCGACTTGTTCAACCGCCTACAAAACGATGTTGATGCGTTAGATAAGTTTTACCTAAATGTGCTGCTGCCAATTATCGTCGCTCTTATCAGCATTCCTATCGTAATGGCATTCATGGCAATGTATAACGCTGATGTTGCATTGTTATGCTTTATTTCATTGATGATTATTGGCGTGTTACTTCCGGCTCTATTGAGCCATAAACTTCGCCAACAAGCACATGCTGAAACACAGCTTTCAGCAGAGTTAAGATCTGAGCTTGCTGATACACTATCAGGTGCCAGAGAGCTTGCAGTATATCAAGCACACGCCGCGCAGCTTGCCCATTGTGATTCACTCAGTAAGCAATACAACAGCTTGCTATATAATCGACACAAAGCCATAGCAAACAGTAATGGCTTAAGCACTTTGGTGATCCAACTCACCATGCTTGCCAGTGTATTTATAATAATTCCACTGGTCGCAACAGCTACTATGAAAAACGTTGAACTAGCTATGCTCGCGTTATTTGTATTAGCCAGCTTTGAGACTGTACTAACTTTGCCAAGTGCGTTTATAGAATTACCAAATGCTTTAAGCGCAGCACAGCGACTATTTACACTCGAAGACAAACTCGAAGAGCATAATGAACAGAAGCAAGCACATGCAATACCACACAGTGCTCTTGGCCTTGAGTTCAAAAATGTTAATTACCGATACCAAGGCGCAACCAGTAACGCACTGAATGAAATTAACTTATCAATTGCTTCAGGCAGTAAATTAGCTCTAGTTGGTGCCAGCGGCAGTGGCAAAACCACTCTGGTTAACTTACTAACAGGGCTTTGGCCTATCCAATCAGGCACGCTTGAACTAACCACTAGAGAAAATACTTTTGAGCTAAGCAAGCTTAGTCATCAGCAGCGCTTCAAATGCATGACTATCGTGGCTCAGCAGCATCATATTTTTGATGGCACGCTTCGGGAGAATCTTCGCTATGCAGCTTTTGATGCGACAGATGAAATGCTTATTGAAGCCTGTGAACAAGCAGAACTTGGCTCATGGTTAAGCAATTTAAAAGATGGGCTAAACACTCGTTTAGGCACCGCAGGCAGAAAGCTATCTCATGGTCAGTCGCGTCGTGTTGCCATTGCCCAAGCTCTATTAAGGCAAGGTAATTTAATCATTCTTGATGAGCCAACAGAGAGTCTAGATAACCACACTAAGCAAAACTTGCTGACTACGCTTGAGAAAATATGGGCAGATAAAACCATGCTAACCATTACTCACGACCCAGCAATGCTAAGTCGTGTTGATAAAGTGATTTGGTTAGAACAAGGACAAGTGAGAGCCCTTGCAAGTCATGCTGAATTAGTTGCTAATGAAGCTGACTACGTAGAGCTTATTACCCGCTTTTAATCTAGCTGTTCAACGGTAACGTCAATCACACCTTGCTTTGTTGATGCGATTTGTGAAAACGCCTTTTTTGATAAATCAATAATGCGACCGCGGATAAATGGGCCGCGGTCATTAATGGTCACAATCACGCTTTTATTATTAGCAATATTAGTGACTTTTACTTTACTACCAAAGCCAAGTGTTTGATGAGCCGCGCTCAATGCCTGTTGAATAAATACCTCACCACTTGCAGTAGTTCGGCCATGATATTTATCAGCGTAATAACTGGCTTTGCCTTTTTCTATCGTTCCCTTAGTTACCGAAGGCGCAGTACTACAACCAGTTATAATTAAACTTAATAAAGCAAAGAGGATAAGTTTGTTCATATTATTGAATCCTTTTTTTTGCCATAAAGGTAGCAAGCGCTTACTTAGCGAAACCTGAACTATACTGATTTACCTAATTAAGCGAATTAGTATAAAAACAAAAAAGCCACCTTACGGTGGCTTTTAGTGTATCGCTTATAATTAGCGAATAATGCCGCGCTCAGAGCTTTTCACAAAGTCTATCATCAGCTGAACAGCAGGATACTTTGCTGCATCTTCAGTTAACTCGGCGATAGCTTCTTCAACACCTAAACTCTTACGGTAAAGCGTTTTATATGCACGACGGGTTGCCATAACTTCATCACTTTCAAAACCTCGGCGTTTCATGCCTTCAGTATTGATTGCTACAGGGCCAGCCGGCGTGCCAATAGTAGTTACAAATGGTGGTACATCTTTATTTACGCCAGAGTACATACCTACAAAGGCATGAGCACCAATTTTACAAAATTGATGAACACCAGAGTTACCCGCGAGAATAACCCAGTCACCTACGTGTACGTGACCAGCAACAGAGGCATTGTTAGCAAATATAACGTTATCACCAATTACAGCATCATGTGCAACATGGGTGTACGCCATAAATAAGTTGTTACTACCAATTTTTGTCACACCTTGGTCTTGGATAGTACCACGGTGAATTGTTGCACACTCACGGATCACATTGTTATCACCCATGATCAGCGTAGTTGGTTCATTCGCGTATTTTTTGTCTTGGCAAGCTTCACCAACCGATGCAAATTGAAAAATATGGTTACCAGAACCAATCGTCGATGGGCCTTTAACAACCACATGAGATTCGATGATACAGTTATCACCAATAGTTACATCGTTTCCGATATAGCTATAAGGGCCAACTGACACATTTTTGCCAAGTTTTGCACCTGGTTCGATTATTGCCGTAGGATGAATCACTATTAAAACTCTCTTCTCGCACACATGATTTCGGCAGTACACACCACTTTGCCGTCAACTTTTGCTTCTGCTGCAAACTTCCATATATTGCGGCGCTCTTTTACAAACTCTACATGCAAATGCATAGTATCGCCAGGTAATACCGGCTGTTTGAATCGTGCATTATCAATCGCAGCAAATAAATACAGTTCATTGTCACTACGGTTTTCAACTGTTTTAAAACCTAACAAGCCCGTAGCTTGAGCCATTGCTTCTAGGATCAACACACCAGGAAAAATTGGTTGGTTAGGGAAATGACCCGTAAAAATAGGTTCGTTCACTGTTACATTTTTAATTGCATGTAACGACTTGCCTGGCGTGTAATCTAATACACGGTCAACAAGTAGCATCGGATAACGATGCGGAAGTAAACTCAAGATATCTTGGATATCAAGACTATTTAATTCATTTGCCAAAATAGCATCCTTATTTGTCTTCAATATTGAGTGACTTTGTTAGAGACTCAAGTGCTTTAATGCGGTCTTTCATATCACCGAGGTTTCGGATATGGGCAATACTACGTCGCCATTCTTTATTGGTTAGATGTGGCAAGCCCGAAGAATAAATCCCAGGTTCTGTGATTGCCTTAGTCACCATACTCATGCCGGTGATTATAGCACCATCGCATACGCTAATGTGACCATTAATTGCAACCATGCCACCAATCTGACAATTCCGACCAATAACTGTACTGCCAGCAAATACCGTACAACCAGCAACTGCAGTACCCGAACCGATCTCGACATTATGCGCTATTTGACATTGATTATCGATAATTACATTACTATGAATGATAGTATCGTCAAGTGCACCACGGTCAATGGTCGTTGATGCACCTACTTCAACCTTGTTACCAATAATTACACGGCCTAGCTGTGGAATTTTAATCCACTCACCACGCTCATTCGCATAGCCAAAACCATCGCTACCCACAACTGTATTCGCTTGAAATAAGCAGTCACTGCCGATTTCGACTTCATGGTAAACACATACATTTGCCCAAAGCTTAGTGCCTTGGCCAATTTTTGTATTTTCACCGATAAAGCAGCCTGGACCAAGTTGTACGTCGTTGCCGATTACAGCCCCCGCTTCAATCACCACATTAGCAGCGATCGCGACATTATCACCAATACTGGCTGAATCGTGAATGACTGCACTTGGGTGAATACCAGTAGCAGCTGAACGCGGCGTGGTATCCATAAGCTGGGCAAGCTTGGCGTAACATACATAGGGGTTAGCAACCACAAGCTTATTGCCTGTAAAAAACGCTGCATCAGCCTCGGATAAAATCACCGCACTGGCTAATGTGTCGTTCAATTGTGAGCGATATTTCTTGTTCGCTAAAAATGCAATATGCCCAGGTTGGGCATTTGCAAGTGTTGATATTTTTGTAATCTCTGTGGCGCCATCACCCTGAAGTTCGGCGCCTAAAAGATCCGCAATCTGCGAAAGCGTGTAATTATGCATATATGATTTCTATTGCTTACTTACTTTTTCAACTACTTTATCTGATAAATCAGATACTGTTTTAGGGTTAAAATAAATTGTTGTTTCTTTAACTTTAACTTCATCAAACTTGCCAGCTTTAGCCACTTCTTCGATTGCATCTAAGATTAGCTTTTGAACTTTAGCTAACTCTTGGTTTTGACGCATCTTGATTTCTTGCTCTAAAGGACGGCCTTTTTCAGCAAGTTGCTGCTGCATACCTTGAATCTTAGTACGTAATTCATCTTTCTGCTTATCGCTCATCGTTGTTGATTCACGCTTGAACTTTTCAGCTTCAAAACGAATATCGCCTTGTAACTTTTCTAACTCTTGACGACGCTCAGAAAACTCAGCTTCAAGTGACTGCTCTACTTTCGCCATTTGAGGGATTTGCTTGTAAATTTCTTGCATATCAACAACACCTACTTTGTGCGCAAATGCACTTGTTGAAAGGCCCATAGATAAAGTAGCAAGCAATGCGAAGGCTGTTGATTTAATTGATTTTTTCACGTAAAAACTCCTTTAGAATGTATTACTAATATTAAAGCTGATGGTCTTCGTATCGTCATCTTCTTCTTTTTGCAATGGATACGCAAAACTAATCAGCATTGGACCCATTGGAGAGATCCATTGTAATGAAAGACCCGTTGAAACCCTAAAGCGCATTGGATCTGAATAATCATCCAATTTTGCGCGTTGATCGGTAGACAGGTTTTGATAACGGTCAATGTTAAACTCTGTATCCCATACGTTTGCTGCATCTACGAAGAAGCTAGTACGTACAGAGCTGGTGTTTTCTTCATCTAAGAAAGGTGTTGGAACGATTAGCTCCATCCCTGCTACCGCTTTGGCGTTACCACCAATTCGGCCTGCTGTGTATAACTCGTCAAACTCTGATGCACCACCAATGCTACCTGTTGTAGTACCATCAGGTAATGGTGTACCAGGAATACTTTGCGGAACACGAGAAACAGCACGTGGTAGAATCGTATTTCGATCGAAGCCACGTAATTCCATTTCGGTAATTCTGAAGAACTCCTGGAACGGCAGTGTTTGGTCATAACCATTGGTTGTACCGTAACCATTACCATAGCCAAGTGCTGCACGCGTTGAGAATACCCAACGGTGGTCATTACTAATTGGCCAGTAGAAACGCGAATCATAGTTTAACTTAAAGTACTGTAAATCAGAGTTCGGCGTTGTCGCTGTTAAGTTTAGTGATTGACGCGAACCAGCCGTTGGGAATAAACCACGGTTTACGGTAACACGCGACCAACCTGCACTAAGCTCATACTTAGTAAAGTCAAAACCTGCATCAGGGTTTTCTGGGTCTAAGAAAGTTTCACGCATTACACGAGTTTGCTCGTATTCAGCAATGTCAGATAACTCTTCTTGGATCCAACGAACACCAAAATTGATACGGTTAACAGCATCGATTGGGAAGCCAATGTTCGTACCAATACCATAGCTCTTTGATTTATAGTCGATTAGACTGAATTTACTTGCATCATAGTTGCTGTAGAAGATACTACTCCCTTGCGATACACCATCTGGCGTAAAGTAAGGGTCTGTATAAGAAACACTGATGCGTTCAGAACCACGTGAGGTATTGATATTGAAACCAATTTGGTTACCGGTACCTAAGAAATTTGATTCACTAACACCGATATTAAATTGCAGACCTAAGTAAGAACCATAAGCAAGGCCAGCGTTAAAGCTACCAGCTGATTGTTCTTTAACAGTAAAATCGACATCTACTTGGTCATCAACTCCCGGTACTGGCACAACATTAAAATCAACACTTTCCATGTAAGGTAAACGTTGAATTTGTAGTTTAGAGCGCTCTAAGCTTTGATTTGATAACCACGCACCTTCAAGCTGGGTCATTTCACGGCGTACTACTTCATCAGAGGTATTTTGGTTACCACCTACGATAATACGACGAACATAGACGCGCTTACCTGGGTTAACTGACAAGGTTAATTGAACTTCTTTTTTCTCGTCATCAATCTCTGGGATTGTGCGTACTTCAGCGTTGGCATAACCAAAACGCGCTAAATAGCTTTTAATGAATTCTTCAGAAGACGTAACCACCGAGCCATTATAAAGCTCACCCGTTTTCAGCGGGATAACACTTTTGATTAACTCTTCGCGACCAAGCAAGTCACCAATAAAATCAAACCCTTTTACGGTGTACTTTACACCTTCAGTGATATTAGCTGTTACGTAAACTGAGTCACGTTCAGGACTAACTGAAACTTGGGTTGAATCGATATTAAAACGAAGGTAACCACGGTCTAAATAGTAACTACGAATTTTTTCTAAGTCGCCTTCAATGGTTTGCTTTTGATAGCGGTCGCTCGACATGAACTTCCACCACGGCAAATCTTGTTGTGACTCAGCTAATTTAAGTAGCTCTTCATCAGAGAATAATTCGTTACCAACGAGGTTAATTTGACGAATAGAAGCGGCATCGCCTTCATCAAATTTAAACAATAGCTTCACACGGTTACGTGGCAGCTTAGTGATAGTTACATCCACTTTAGCATTGTACTTACCGATACTATGGAAAAACTCAACTAAACCTTTTTCTATATTATCAAGAACAGTTTTATCAAGTGGCTCACCCGTACGAATATCTTGCTGATCGAGCGACTCATTTAACTGCTCATCTTTGATGTCTTTATTACCATCAAATTCGATCATGCTGATCGTTGGGCGCTCTGTTACGCGGAAAATAACACTGTTGCCATCGCGTAATGCTTTAATATTATCAAAGTGACCTGAACGATAGAGAGCCTTTATGGTTCTTGAAATTGTATACTCATCAATATTATCGCCCACGTTGATTGGAATATGCGTTAGCGCTGCACCTAGAGCAACACGTTGTAAACCTTCAACTTTTAAATCATCTACAATAAAGGAGTTTTGGCCTAGGGCTGCAAAGCTTGCACCTAATAAACTTGAAACTGCCAAATGTTTTTTTATAGCCATTTTATTATCTTTATCCTTTACAACTGTATTACCGCTCAACACCTTGTAAGTTAAACTTTTGCGGTGTTTTACAATCGTGTTCAAATTGGAATTTTTCGCTCATTTGTTATAAACGCGATACATCATTGAACAAAGCGAAACATGTTAAAAACAGGAGCAGCAACGCACCCACTTTAAAACCAAATTCTTGCGTCTTTTCAGAGACCGGCTTTTTGCGAAAAAGTTCAATTATGTAATACATTAAGTGCCCACCATCAAGCACTGGCAACGGTAATAAGTTAAATACACCTAGGTTTACACTTATTAATGCTAAGAAGCTTAAAAAAGCAACCAAACCATAGCTTACGCTAGTTCCCGCACCGACTGCAATGCCTACAGGGCCACTTAAATTTTTAACCGACACCTGACCGGTAATTAAATTACCAATCATGTCGAAACTTAGTGTGATTAAACGCCATGTTTCTTGTATGCCCAGCACAATACTATCGACAGGGCCATAATGTCTAGTTTCAATATAATTTTCTGGCCATGGCTCAACCACTGGAGACACACCTAAGAAACCTTGTTCAACACCTGAATCATTGATTTGGCCTTTAGGTGTAACAATAAGCTCTTTAATACTATCTTGTCTTTGTACACTAATTTGTAAGGATTTGTTAGGTGATTGCTGAATTAGTGAAACTAACTCGTTCCAAGTGCTGATATTTTCACCATTTACGGCAATAATTTTATCATTTACCTGTAATCCTGCCTGTTCTGCAGCTGACCCTTTACTGATCATCGCTACCTGCAGTAAGGCGTTAGGTCGAAAAGGTACTATACCAATCGATGTTAATGGTGGTACATCTTGCTGATCTAATTTCCAGCCATCTAAGTTAAGGGTACGCACATGCTTTTGATAGTTTTGGTCACGAAGCGTAACAACAACGCTTTGCTCGCCTAAACGGCTCATCAATGAGAAGGTGGCATCTTGCCAAGTGCTGATATCGTCTTCACCGATTTTAATAATTTGTTGGTTCGGCTCAATATTAGCAGCTGCAGCACGGCTTCCTTGAGTCACTTCCCCAACCACAGGTTTTAATGACTGAACGCCCACCATGTACATGACAGCTAAAGCAAAAATAGCAAATAAAAAGTTCGCCATTGGTCCGGCTGCAACTATCGCTATACGTGCTTTTACTGATTTGGCATTAAATGATAAATGACGCTGTTCTGGCGGTACTTCGTCAACACGCTCATCAAGCATTTTGACATAACCACCTAGTGGGATTGCCGCTATCACATATTCTGTTTGCTGTTTGTCATACCACTTGATCAACGGCTTACCAAAGCCAATTGAAAAACGCAGTACTTTGACACCTGCCTTACGTGCAACCCAAAAGTGACCATATTCATGCACTGTCACTAAAATGCCTAAGGCAAGAATAAATGAACCCAGATTCCAAAAAAAATCAAACATGCTAATTAATGCCTCTTCTAACAAACTCAGTGGCTTTAATGCGAGCAGCTTCATCACAAGCCAGGATCTCGTCTAATGTATGCACATTAACATCCTGTGTTGCTGCTAGGGTTTGTGAGTTAATACGAAAGATATCTGTAAACTTAATCTGGCCAGCTAAAAATGCAGCAACTGCAACTTCATTTGCAGCGTTGACAGTGGTTGTTGCACCCTGCCCCATTTCGCATGCTTCAATCGCAAGATTTAAATTTGGATATCGTGCATAATCTGGCTTAGTGAAAGTAAAGTCTGCAATCTGTGCAAAGTCGAGAGGTTTAACCCCAGCATCAACGCGCTCAGGAAATGCTAAAGCGTGAGCTATAGGAGTGCGCATATCTGGATTACCCATTTGCGCAAGCACTGAGCCATCTTGATATTGCACCATAGAGTGAATAATACTTTGCGGGTGTATCACCACTTCAATATCGCTTGCTTGGCAATTAAATAACCACTTAGCCTCAATAAATTCAAGGCCTTTATTCATCATGGTTGCTGAATCAACAGATATTTTTTGGCCCATCGACCAATTAGGGTGCGCCACAGCTTCAGTCACGGTCACAGCTGATAATGTTGCGACATCGCGAGTTAAAAATGGCCCACCAGACCCTGTTAATAAAATTTTGCTAACGCCATTATCGGCCAGTAAACCCGACCCGTTTTGTAAAGCCGCAGGCATACATTGAAAAATAGCATTATGTTCACTGTCGATAGGCAATAAAGTAGCACCATGCTGTTTTACTTTATCAATAAACAGCTGCCCCGACATAACTAGAGACTCTTTATTAGCAAGCAATACTTTTTTGCCCGCCTCAACGGCGCTTAAAGTAGGTAACAAGCCTGCTGCACCGACAATAGCCGACATAACAGTGTCAACATCAGTATGAGCAGCAAGCTCGCTCATAGCACTTGTACCTGCAAGAATCTCTGTTTTACAAGAGCTACTGGCAAGTAAGTTAGACAGCGCAGCCGCGGCGTGTTGATCTGCCATTACGGCAAACTTAGGTTGATGTGCAATACATAGTTCAGCCATTTTCTCGGCATTTTTACCAGCAGCTAAGGCAAAAACAGCAAAGCGCTCTGGGTTACGAGCAACAACATCTAAGGTGCTTAAACCGATTGAACCAGTTGCGCCTAATACGACGAGTTGTTCTACTTTGCTCATAAACTCAATGTCCATGCGTAACAAAGTACAAAAATAGGTGCAGCAGCTGTTAAGCTATCGATGCGGTCTAGAATACCACCATGACCTGGTAAACATGAACCGCTGTCTTTCAAGCCAACTTCACGTTTAAACATACTTTCTAATAAATCGCCTACCGCTGAAAACAGCGCAATAAATGCTGTCATAATCGCATAAATTGGCCACACAGCCATATCAACATTGCTGTAATGACAAAATACTAAAACAAAAATAACTGAGGCCACCACGCCACCAAGTAGGCCTTCAATGGTCTTATTTGGGCTCACTTTTGGCATTAGTTTGTGTTTGCCTAAGTTTTTACCAGTAAAATATGCACCGATGTCTGCGCTCCAAACAATGCCTAAAACCACAAGAATAAGCATAGAGCCGAAATGGGTTGATTCGCCATAGCCTGCGCTACGCAGGGTATTTAAAGCTAACCAAAGTGGTACGAGTGTTAAAAATCCGGCAATGGCACGCATCACAATGCCTTCATTCCACGCTTTTGCCATAGCGGGATAACGCCAAACTAAGTAAGTAGCTACAATCCACCAAGCAAACGATAGCGTGAATAGATAGTTTGCATCACCTACTAGTTGACCATTTTGCCAAAGCGAGTCAATCGGCCAATGCCAATTTAATAATGCAAGAAACACCGCTGTTGCAGCGACAAATCCAAAACGTTTAACTTTATCGCATAGCCCCATAAACGCAGACCATTCCCATGCACCGAGTAATACGATACCGGCGGCGATATAACTAAATAGAGTTAATGGGGTATAAAATACCAATACAAGTGCAAGTGGTGCCAACACGAGCGAGGTTAAAATTCGTTGTTTTAGCAATGTGTGTACCTTCAACTAGTAATTAGGTCTCGGCGAGTAATTGTTTTATTTGTTCGCCTGTACAACCAAATCGTCGCTCTCTGGCAACGTAACATGCGATAGCATCGGCAAAAGCAGCTTCATTAAAGTCTGGCCAAAGCGTATCGGTAAAGTAAAGCTCAGCGTAAGCTGCTTGCCATAAAAGAAAGTTACTAATGCGCAAATCACCACCTGTGCGGATCATTAAATCAAGCTCAACTTGATCTGCCATGCTCATGTGTTCACTCATGAGCTCTTCGGTAATCTCTTCAGCGGCCATTTCACCGGCTGCGACTTTTTTTGCAAGCATGGTTGCGGCATTGGTAATATCCCAACGGCCACCATAATTAGCAGCAACGTTTAATTGCAAGCCCGTATTATTACGGGTTAACTCGTGTGCTGCATCAACTTTATTACGCAAATTCTCAGAAAAGCGTGATAAATCACCAATTATATTGAGCTTTACATTATTTTTATGAAGCTTTTTAACTTCTTTGCCCAACACGAATAAAAATAGCTCCATGAGCGTATTTACTTCGTCCTCTGGGCGTCGCCAATTTTCGCTACTAAATGCGAATAGTGTTAACGACTGTATACCTAAGCGAGTACAAAATTGCACTGATTGACGAACCGCATCAACGCCTTTTTTATGCCCATAAACACGTGGGCGATTTTTCGCTTGAGCCCAACGACCGTTACCATCCATGATTATAGCGACATGCTTAGGCAAACTTTGCTGGGAAATTTTATCAGCGTTAAGAACCATAAATATCGAGTATTCCATAAAAAAACGCCGTCTAGTATACCCCAGCCGGCGTTTCAAAACTAATAAATTTGCAATGACCTGCTTGCCTTTCAGGATTCATCCCGAAAAGAAAAACAAGAGCTTTTAGATTTCCATCAATTCAGCTTCTTTCGCTGTTAATTGTGTATCCATCTCTTTGATGAACTTATCTGTAAGCTTTTGGATTTCGTCTTCTGCTTGACGCGCTTCATCTTCAGAAATTTCTTTGTCTTTCAATAAGCTCTTAATGTCGCCATTTGCGTCACGACGAATGTTACGAACAGCAACACGGCCGCCTTCAACTTCACCACGTACAATTTTGATAAGGTCTTTACGACGCTCTTCAGTAAGTGGAGGAAGTGGAACACGGATCACAGTACCAGCAGACATAGGGTTTAAACCTAAATCTGATGCCATTATTGCTTTTTCTACCGCTTGCGCTAATGACTTGTCGAACACGCTGATTGCAAGTGTACGCGAGTCTTCAATTGTTACATTAGCTACTTGGTTTAGTGGCGTGTCAGCACCGTAGTAAGACACTTGAATACCGTCAAGTAATGCAGGGTGAGCACGGCCTGTGCGAATTTTAGATAATTGACTGCCTAGTGCCGCAACACTTTTTTGCATACGTTCTGACGCATCTTTTTTGATATCGTTAATCACGGTTCAATCCTAATCTATTTATTAATTTCATCCGAGGCTTGTGAAGAGATAAGCGTTCCTTCATCTTCGCCCATAATTACACGCTTAAGCGCGCCTGATTTATTCATGTTAAATACACTTAAAGGCATATTATGATCACGGGCAAGCGTGAATGCCGCTAAGTCCATAACCTTTAGTTCTTTATCAATGATCTCATTGTAGCTTAAGTGGCGATATAATGTCGCGTCTGGGTTTTTCACTGGGTCATCTGAATAAACACCATCAACTTTTGTCGCTTTAATTACGGTATCAGCTTCAATTTCAATACCGCGTAAACACGCTGCAGAATCAGTGGTAAAGAATGGGTTACCTGTGCCTGCAGAAAAGATAACAACACGACCAGACTTTAATAAGCTGATAGCTTCTGCCCAGTTGTAAGCATCACACACGCCATTTAATGGAATGGCAGACATTAAGCGACAATTTACAAATGCACGATGCAAAGCATCACGCATTGCCAAACCATTCATTACCGTAGCAAGCATACCCATGTGGTCGCCCACTACGCGGTTCATACCTGCTTCTGCTAATGAACCACCACGCAAGAAGTTACCGCCACCGATAACTAAACCTACTTCTACGTCGAGCTCTACAAGTTCTTTAATTTCTTGAGCCATACGGTCAAGTACTTTCGGGTCGATGCCGAAGCCTTCGTCTCCCATTAATGCTTCACCGCTAAGTTTAAGAAGAACACGTCTAAAAATAGGTTTACGATTGATAGTCATAATATTTGGGCCAGCCTTAATAATGAGATAAAAAATAACCGCGCTATGGTTACACATAAAACGCGGTTATTTTAAAGAATTTTCATCAGTGACGCAAAAGCTAATAACAGATTAATTTCATCTAATTGTCCTACGTCACTAAGTTAGAAAATTACTCGCCTTTTGCAGCAGCGATTTGAGCAGCTACTTCAGCAGCGAAGTCTTCTTCTTTACGCTCGATACCTTCACCAACTTCTAAACGGATGAAGTTAGTAACAGTTGCGCCTTTCTCTTTAAGAATTTCGCCAACAGTTTTCTTAGGTTCCATGATGAAAGCTTGACCAGTAAGAGAGATCTCACCAGTGAATTTCTTCATACGACCAACAACCATTTTCTCAGCGATTTCAGCAGGCTTGCCTTCGTTCATCGCGATGTCGATTTGAACTGCTTTTTCTTTTTCAACAACGTCAGCTGGTACGTCTTCTGGGTTTACGAACTCAGGCTTAGACGCAGCTACGTGCATAGCAACTTGCTTAAGTGTTTCTTCGTCAGCTTCACCAACTACAACAACACCGATACGGTCGCCGTGGCGGTAAGAAGAAAGTTTGTCACCGTCGATGTACTCAACGCGACGAACATTGATGTTTTCACCGATTTTAGCAACTAGTGCAACACGCGTTTCTTCGAACTGTGCTTTAAGTGCATCGATGTCTGCTTTAGATTCTGCAGCAGCGTCTAATACTTCATTCGCGAAGCCAAGGAAGTTTGAATCTTTAGCAACGAAGTCAGTTTGACAGTTAACTTCAAGAAGCGCAGCGAAACCGTTACCTTCTTTGATTAAGATTGTACCTTCAGCAGCGATGTTACCTGCTTTTTTAGCAGCCTTTGCAGCACCGCTCTTACGCATGTTTTCAATCGCTAACTCGATGTCACCGTTAGTTTCAGTTAACGCTTTTTTACAATCCATCATGCCAGCGCCAGTACGCTCGCGTAATTCTTTAACTAGGGCAGCAGTTACAGCCATTAGAATATCCTCAATTGAATTCTGTTATAGGGAAGCGGTATGGGCCGCTTGACAAGAATAACAAGTCTTCACCTTGATTAGATGAAGACTTGATGACAGCTAATTATTCAGCTTCTACGAAGTCGTCTTTTTCAGCTTGAGCAACGATGTTGTTCTCACGACCTTCAGTGATCGCAGCTGATACAGCGCCAGTGTAAAGTTGAATAGCACGGATCGCATCGTCGTTACCAGGTACGATGTAATCAACACCGTCTGGGTTAGAGTTAGTATCAACGATAGCAACAACTGGAATACCTAGGTTGTTAGCTTCACGGATAGCGATGTGCTCGTGGTCTGCATCGATAACGAAAAGTGCGTCAGGAAGACCGCCCATATCTTTGATACCACCAAGGCTCTTTTCAAGCTTTTCCATTTCACGAGTAAGCATTAACGCTTCTTTCTTAGTTAACTTTTCGAAAGTACCGTCTTGGCTCTGCGCTTCAAGGTCTTTAAGACGCTTGATTGATTGACGAACTGTTTTCCAGTTAGTCAACATACCGCCTAACCAACGGTGGTTTACGTAGAACTGCTCGCTTTGAATAGCTGCTTCTTTAACTGCTTCGCTTGCTGCGCGCTTAGTACCAACGAAAAGTACTTTACCTTTGTTAGAAGCTGCGTTCGATAAGAACTTAAGTGCTTCGTTGAACATTGGTACAGTTTGCTCTAGGTTGATGATATGAACACGGTTACGAGCGCCGAAGATGAAAGGCTTCATCTTAGGGTTCCAGTAACGTGCCTGGTGACCAAAGTGAACACCAGCTTGAAGCATATCGCGCATTGAAACGTTTGCCATTTTATAATCCTCTATAATTTAGGGTTAGGCCTCCACATATCCCATAGCACCAACACCGTAGTTAATTTGTAACTTAAGTGCACCCAAGTGTATGTGACGATACGTGTGTGTGTTAAAATAAAATTGTGTTTGTCTTAAATACAAAAAATCAGTTAAGAATTTATTTGTAAAAAGACGGCGCGCTTTATACCATATTAAAATTGAAAACTCAACGTCTAGTGCAAAATTTGTGCACTAAAAACTGACCTGAAAAACAACTTTGGAGCCTCAATGAGTGCTGTGATCAAGACCCCTGAAGAAATCGAAAAAATGCGTGTTGCCGGGCGCTTAGCCGCCGAGGTACTTGAAATGATAGAACCGCATGTGGTGCCAGGTGTAACCACAGATGAACTAAATACAATTTGTCATGATTATATTGTTAATGTTCAAGATGCTATTCCAGCACCGCTTAATTATCACGGTTTCCCAAAATCAATTTGCACCTCAGTGAACCATGTAATTTGTCACGGTATTCCAAATGACAAACCGCTCAAAGAAGGTGATAGCGTAAATATTGACGTTACTGTGATCAAAGATGGTTATCACGGTGATACTTCTAAGATGTTCCATGTAGGTACACCTAATATTCAAGGTAAGCGCCTTGCGGATATTACGCAAGAAAGCCTATACCTTGCTATTAAAATGGTAAAACCTGGCGTGCGCTTAGGTGATATCGGTGCTGCAATTCAAAAGTACGCTGAGAGCTTTAACTATTCAATTGTTCGCGAATACTGTGGTCACGGTATTGGTGCTGAGTTCCACGAAGAGCCACAAGTAATGCACTATGGAAAAGCAGGTACTGGCGAAGTATTGAAAGCTGGTATGTGCTTAACAATCGAGCCAATGGTCAATGCCGGTAAACGTCAGTGTAAATTACTAAAAGACAACTGGACAGTTGTAACAAAAGACCGTTCTTTGTCTGCGCAGTGGGAACACACACTACTAGTGACTGAAAATGGTGTTGAAATTTTAACGCTCCGATCAGATGATACTATCGACAGGATCATCGAACACTAGGAGCCAGCCCCTGTGGCATTACCCAATAAAGTAAAAAAGTTGCTCAGCCAAGCTGAGCAACTTAGCGATTATCGCGACTGTTCTAGTTATTTTTATAAATGGCTACAGAACGAATTCTCAAAACAACCCGTTAGCAACTTAATTAATGCCCGTGCTGAGTTTATCGACCGCTTATTAATTAAACTGTTTCATGATTACGACCTTGCTCACGAAAGTGACTTAGCACTTATCGCTGTGGGTGGATATGGTCGTGGCGAACTACATCCCTACTCCGATATCGACTTTATGCTGCTGGTTAGTGAACAGCCCAGTGAAGCCGTATGCGAGAAAATCGGCCAGTTCGTCACCATGCTTTGGGATCTTAATTTAGAAATTGGTCACAGCGTTCGTACAATAGAACAAGCATTAGAACAAAAACGCGAAGATGTGACATTTGCCACCAGCTTGCTCGAAAGCCGATTAATTTTTGGTAATCACATTGAATTTGAAAAACTCAAAAATCATTTGATTGATACACCTATTTGGCGCTCAGACGAATTCTTTTTGGCAAAAGTACAAGAACAAAGTTTACGCCATAAAAAATGTCATGGTACGGCTTATAATCTTGAACCAAACATCAAAGAAAACCCAGGTGGCCTGCGCGATTTACAGACCATTATTTGGGTAGCTAAAAAGCACTTTAGAGCCGAAACATTACAAGAACTAATAAATCACGGCTATCTTACTCACGAAGAATACCAAGAGCTTTCTGAATGTTTAGAAAACCTTTGGAACATTCGTTTTGCGCTGCACATCGCTGCGGGGCGATCTGAAAACCGTTTACTGTTCGACCACCAACCTCACGCAGCAGAAATTCTTGGCTTTGGTAGTGAAGGTAAGGCCTCAGTTGAGCGCATGATGAAGCGCTTATTCCGTATTATGAGCCGCGTGCGTGAACTCAACCAAATGCTACTTTCATACTTCGAGCAAAGTATTTTACCAGGTGCCGGTGAGTTACCAGTGGTTGAGCTTGACCGTAACTTTGAACGTATTGGCCATCAAATTCGCGTAAAAAACCCGTCGGTGTTTTTCCGCCGAGATCAGCTATTTGTGTTGTTCGAGCATATTGCTGATAACCCTGAAATTACCCATATCTACCCAAGTACTATACGCACAATGCGTCAAGTACGTCGCCGGTTACTCGGTGATTTACAAGATTACGCCGCTTGCCGTGAAGCATTTTTGCGCTTAATTAAACACCCAAATGGTATGGGTCGCGCATTTACCTTAATGCACAAGCACGGCATTATCGCGGCCTATTTACCGCAGTGGCGTAATATCTTTGGGCAAATGCAATTTGATTTATTCCACGCCTATACCGTGGATGAACACACCCACAAACTAATCAACAATATTTATAAATATTTTGATAAGTCAAAAGTCAGCGAGTTTCCGCTTTGTAGTGAAATCGTCACCCGCATGGATAAACCTGAGTTACTTTATTTAGCGGGTATATTCCATGATATCGCCAAAGGCCGTGGCGGCGACCACTCTGAACTAGGCTCGGTTGATGCGATTGCGTTTGCTAAATTGCACCGTTTCCCGTCATCAGACGGCAAACTTATTTCATGGTTAGTGGCTAATCACTTACTTATGTCGGTTACAGCACAACGTAAAGATATTAATGACCCAGACGTAATTAAAGACTTTGCAAGCAAAGTAAAAAATGAGCGCCAGCTAGATTATTTATATTGCTTAACCTTGGCCGATATTCGTGCCACTAACGATAATCTATGGAACGATTGGAAAAACACCCTACTACGTGAGCTGTATTTACATACCCAGCGAGCACTGCGTTTAGGTCTTGAAAACCCAATGGATCAGCGCGACCAGATTCGTGATAAAAAACAGCAAGCCAAGCAGCGCTTATTGAATCACGGCTGCAATGAAGACCAAATCGACTTAATTTGGAGCCGCTTTAAAGCGAATTATTTTACCGCCTTTAGTGAGCAACAAATTTCGTGGCAAACAGAGCACTTATTAAATTGTGAAGATTTAAGCCTACCAAGCGTCACTGTTTCTGACACCGCAATGCACGGGGGGACGCAAGTATTCGCTTACAGCCCATACTCAGGGGGTTTATTTGCACGCTTGGTGAGTGTAATTGGTTCGAAAAAAGCGCAAATCCAACATGCCCAGGTGTTAACGACTAAAGATGGCTATGTGATTTTTAGCTTTGTTATTTTAGAAGTTAATGGTGACCCGATTGCAAGTAGCCGTGCGCAAGGCATTAAGCGTGCATTAGAGCTTGCGATTAGCGATCCGAAAAAGAAAATTCGCATCAAAAAGAACCGCTCACAGCGCTTTAAAGACTTTAATATCAAACCAAAAATTGTGCTTAGACCGCATGCTCGTAAAGATCGCAGCTTAATTGAAATCCAAGCGGTGGATATTCCGGGTCTATTAACGAAAATTGCGGAAGTATTTCAAGCACACTTATTACATATTCATGCCGCGCGGATCACCACTGTTGGTGAACGTGCAGAAGATTTCTTCGTGGTATCAAATAACGAATACCAAGCATTAACAGACGAAGAACAGGCTAAAATTCATCAAGCATTGCGTAAAAAACTCAACGCAGAAACCGAATAAGAGGATCTTATGTCAGATTTAAAAACCATGATCGAAAACGCCTGGGACAACCGCGATAGCATCAGCCCAAGCACGGTATCAAGTGAAGTAAAGCAAGCGATTATCGATGCGCTTGAATTACTTGATAGCGGCGCTGCCCGTGTTGCTGAAAAAATCAGTGGTGAGTGGGTTGTACATCAATGGTTGAAAAAAGCGGTGCTACTGTCTTTTCGTATTCGTGATAACCAACCTATGAGCGATGGTGTTAATCAGTTTTACGACAAAGTACCACTTAAATTTAGCGACTACACACCAGAGCAATTCCAACAAGGCGGTATGCGTGTTGTGCCTAATGCAGTTGCGCGCAAAGGCAGCTTTGTAGGTAAAAACGTGGTGCTAATGCCATCTTATGTGAACATTGGTGCCTACGTTGATGAAGGTACGATGGTTGATACATGGGCAACGGTTGGCTCATGTGCACAAATTGGTAAAAACGTTCACTTGTCGGGCGGTGTAGGCATTGGTGGTGTACTTGAGCCACTGCAAGCAAACCCAACGATTATCGAAGATAACTGTTTTATCGGTGCACGCTCTGAGATTGTTGAAGGCGTTGTGGTAGAAGAAGGTGCGGTTATTTCAATGGGTGTTTACATCAGCCAAAGCACGCGCATCTATGACCGTGAAACAGGCGAAACTCATTACGGCCGAGTACCAGCGGGTGCAGTTGTTGTTCCAGGTTCTTTACCGTCAAAAGATGGTTCGCACAGCCTATACGCTGCTATCATCGTGAAAAAAGTTGACCAGCAAACTCGCGAAAAAGTAGGTATTAATGCCCTACTTCGCTCGATTGATGAATAACAGAACTGAGCTGTAAGTTTAAAAATTTAAGAAGCGCGATACTAACTAGTTTCGCGCTTTTTTATTTGTAATGCAGTGATTTTTAGTTAGTTTGTTGAGATATACTGACAAATATGTTTTAGTATAAAAAACAAACAAAAATAATAGAAAAATGTTTAAGTCTTTTCGGAGTTTCACTCACACGGAGTTATTTTATTACACAGGTCTATTCTATCTTGTGGCAATCTTGCTGTTTGTATCACGCAGCTACCTATACGAATTGTTTGTAACCGATTCGAATTCACACCGCGCTGAGGTCAAAAAACTTGAAGTTGCTTTAACATCGCATGTTCGTAAAGAATATGTGTTTGAAGCATTGCAAACAACCTTAGATGGCCTTGCAACCCCAGATCGAGTTGCAGTTAAAATCCAGTGTTATACATCTTTCTGTGATGTTAGTTTCACTAATCCCTTTATCACCATTAACAACCACAATCACTACAGTGCAGAAGTAAAACGTCTATTTGAGCAAAACGTTACTACTCTACGCCAAAAGGATACTGCTAACTAGTTTCGCGCTTTTTTACTTAAAACTGAGCGCTTAAGCCTTAAAGCTCCCTGTTAAATTGTTACATCTTATTTCAAATACACATTTTATCGCGAATTAACGGCTATTCAGCGTTACTCCTGACATACATTTCATTTACCTCACTGGCACTTTTTTTACATCGCACTACAATGCACACAAACTGATTTTGGAACACACACAATGAACCTGACACGTAGTTCGCTGAAGAACCCTGCGAGTGTTATTGTCATCTTGGTGTTGATTATGTTGTTTGGCATGTTAAGTATTTTTAAGTTGCC
This sequence comes from Pseudoalteromonas sp. PAR1, assembly GCF_947311895.1. Taxonomy (NCBI): domain Bacteria; kingdom Pseudomonadati; phylum Pseudomonadota; class Gammaproteobacteria; order Alteromonadales; family Pseudoalteromonadaceae; genus Pseudoalteromonas; species Pseudoalteromonas sp. PAR1. The sequence goes on from NZ_CAMZMY010000002.1 coordinate 160,028, forward strand.
AATTCAGCTCACACCAGATATTGAGCAACCGCAGATCACTATTTTCTCTGGCTGGCGCCAAGCTGCACCTGAAGAGATTGAATCAGTGATCATTGAACCGCTTGAGAACGCGGTAAAAAACACCCCGGGTGCGCTAGAGGTTAATACTTACATTAACCGTGGCAATGGCTCTATCACGTTAACTTTTGCAGTTGGGCAAAACATGCAACAGGCGATGCTTGATGTATTAACTAGCCTTAACCAAGCGCCACCTCTGCCGTTAGATGCATTTGACCCTGTGGTTTTCGCTGGCGGTAATAATGGTGAAGCTGCAGCAACTTTATTAGTCACACCAAAAGATTTTAATAGCGACAGCCTTGATTTAGACATGGCGCAGTTCCAAAAACAAATTGATGAATTTGTTGAGCCCCGTTTGGCACGTATTCCTGGTGTTGCTCGCGTTGACTTAGCCAGTGAACGACCAAAAGAATTACGTATTACCTTTGACCCTCACAAAGCCGCAGCACTTGGCGTCAGCCTGGACCAAATCAGTAATGTATTAGCCAGCTCACGCGATACCTCAGGTGGTCTTGCCAATGTTGGCCGTCGTCAATATACAGTTCGCTTTACGGGGCAATATGATTTATCGAGCATGGCACAAATGCGCGTTGGCTATTCAGGCGATAGACCTATTTACCTTGGCGATATCGCAAGTGTAGAGCGCACTTTTTCTGACCGTTTAGGGATGAGTGGTCGAAATGGTAAACCCGCGTATTACATTCGTATTTCGCGCGCTAACGAAGCCAACACCGTTGCGCTACTTGATGACATTAATCTTGCCATTAAAGAACTAAACGAAGGGCCGCTGGCTGAAAATGGCTTATCGATTGAATTAAGTTTTGATGCCTCAGTGCATATTCGTAATGCCTTGTCGTTGGTTAAAAGTAACTTAGGTCTAGGTGTTTTGCTGTCGTGTTTAATCTTGTGGTTGTTCTTTAGGGGCTTAAAGGCCACGTTTGTGATTGCAGCGACAATTCCTGTCTCTTTGTTAGTCGCGTTTTTAACGTTGAATATTTTTGACCGCAGCTTAAATGTTATTTCACTGGCCGGCCTTGCCTTTGCTGTTGGCTTAGTACTTGATGCCGCCATCATAGTGCAAGAAAATATCGCAAGGCTCAGAAGCGAAGGCTTTGATAGTAAAAAAGCAGCGATAAAAGGCGCTGCTCAAGTAACAGGTGCCTTATTTGCCTCAACCACCACCAGCGTTGCTATCTTCTTGCCAATTTTATTTATGGCAGGTATTGAAGGGCAGTTATTCTCTGACTTAGCGCTCACCTTATCCATTGCTGTAATTGCCTCGATGATTTGCGCAATTACACTGATTCCGTTGGCTAACCACTTTTGGCCAGACAAAGAGCTAAAAGCGGATCCTTATCGTGAATATTGGCATAAGCTGACTAACTTCATCATGGCGCTTACCAATACCCGCGTTAAACAAATAGTGTGGATAGTGTCGTTATTAGGTGGCTCACTCGTCGCGACCATGACCATGCTCCCGAAAACTGATTTTATGCCGCGAGCACCAACCGATGGCTTTTTCTTTAACTTAAATACCCCACCTGGCGGCAATGTACAGTTTATGGAAGAAGAGCTGCTGATGCGTATTAAAAAGCGCTTAATGCCTTATTACACAGGTGAAAAAGAGCCGGGGATAAAAGATTTTAACTTTTATGCATTTGGTTCGAATGCTGGCGGCTTTATTTATTCAGCCGATCCACAACGTGTTGAAGAATTAATGAAGGTCGCCCGAGAAGAGATCTTCATTGATTTACCCGACACCCAAGTATTCTTCTTTAGAGGGTCGATGATCCAAGTTGCTAATGGCGGTGATGGTCGCAATATCAATATCGATTTAACTGGCCCAAATATGGACGAGCTAATAGCCGGTGCTAATGTTGCGCTGCAAGCAGTTACAGAAGCAATGCCAAATGCTACAGCAAGGCCACAACCACGACTCGATATGGCAGAGCCAGAGCTTAGGCTCACACCCAATGACCGTCGTATAACCCAAGCAGGGCTAACTCGTCGTGATGTATCTCAAGCAGTGCAAGCCTATACAGGTGGGTTATTTGTTAATGAATACTTTGATGGCAACGAACGTATGAACGTGATTTTGCGCGGTATTCCATGGCAAACTCCAGAGGAGCTTAAAGCACTGCCCATTGTGACCCCACAATCAGGTATTCAAACTTTAGGGGAGCTTGCCAATATTGAACGCACCGTAGGCCCAACCCAGCTTAGACGTGTTAATGGCCGCCGTACCGTGAGTATTGTTGTCACGCCACCAGCAGACATGAGCTTACAACAAGCACAAACCATTCTCTCAGAGCAAGTTATGCCAAAAGTTCGCGCAAGCTTGCCCGACAGCTCTGGCGCGATTTTGGCGGGTAACGCACAAAAAATGAATTCGGCCATGCAAGAAATGACAATCAACTTTATCTTGGCTCTGTTTATTTTATTCTTGCTAATGACCGCATTGTTTAAATCAGTCAAAGACAGCGCGTTAGTTTTACTGGTCATGCCATTGGCAATTGCAGGCGGTGTACTGGCTTTATTTGTACTTAACTTATTTACCTTTCAATCGCTCGACTTACTAACCATGATTGGCTTTATTATCCTGCTGGGTCTGGTGGTAAATAATGCCATTTTATTGGTTGACCAAACCCGTGTTGCGATGGCCGCAGGACTCAGCCGAGAAGACGCTGTTCGCCAAGCAGTACTACTGCGCGCAAGACCCGTTTACTTAAGTACCTTAACCAGCTTATTTGGCATGCTGCCACTGATGCTAATGCCGGGGGTAGGATCAGAAATTTACCGTGGTCTTGCCACTGTGATTGTCGGCGGCATGGCCATTAGTGCCCTATTCACCCTGATATTAATGCCAAGTTTATTGCAACTTGGCAGACAACTGCCGCCCGCTAATAACAAACAGCAACCAGAAAAAACGCCTTTAAGCTTGGTATCGAATCAATGAGTATTAAAACAATGAACACACCTTTTCGTAAATTAACCGCTCGCTTTTGTGCGCTATTCAGCTTTATCGCATTTAACGCCTTCGCAGTCGTGCCGGTTACAGTAGAAACCGTCACACAAGCTCCGCTGACAAGCGAAATTGAAGTTAGCGGCACTTTGTATGGCAAAGATGATGTAACCCTAACAGCAGGCGTTAGCGGCCGTTTATTATATGTTGTAGAGCCAGGCACTCTGGTTAAAAGTGGCGACACCCTAGTTCGTATGGATACCTTACCGCTTGAACTTGAAAAAGCACGCCAGCAAGAAATGCTCAATCGCGCCAAAATAAACTTACGTTTATATCAACAAGAGCTCGCTCGTTTACAAAAACTCGCCAAAGCCAGCAGTGCTGCAGCAAGCCAAGTCGATGATATGCAAAATAAGCATGACCTTGCGTTATCTGATATTGCACTGGCGAAGGTTGAATTAAAAGTAATAGACGATCAACTTTCGCGTGCAACCGTTCGCGCCCCATTTGATGGCGTGATCAGCGAGCGTTTTAAACGCGCTGGTCGCGAAATAAATCGCGCAGATGAACTGGTCACTCTGCTCGATATTAATAACTTAGAAGTGCGTTTGTACGTGCCTGTTAAATACTTAAAGTTTTTACACAAAGGCATAGAGTTACCCATTCAAGCCGGGGACTTATCAGCCCCTGATATGACAACAGCCACCGTAACTGCGGTGATCCCATCAACCGATCCGCGTTCACAAACCGTAGAAGTACGTGCCTTACTACCAAATGATGCTGAGCAAACATGGGCAATTGGCCAACTGGTGGATGTAGCCGTGCCACTAAAAAGCAAAGGGGATGTACTACTGGTGAATCGCGATGCGCTGATCTTACGCAAAAAAGGCACCCATATCGTCAAAATCGACAACGACAACAAAGCCCTGCAAATTCCCGTAAAAGTCGGTAATGGCAAAGATAAACTGGTTGAAGTCACCCCGACTTCAAACATCGCTTTAAATGCGGGCGATAAAGTGGCAGTACGAGGCGCCGAGCAACTACAAACTGGGCAAGAAGTCGAAGTTCAGGTAAAGCAATAACTAGTTAGCTATGTAAGTAATAGACTGCCAGCAAATGAATATGTTGTGAGCTGGCAGTTATGACTATTTCAAAGATCAATACCAACACCTCTTCACTTTATTACAAACAGCCAAACCCTTTTAATGAAATTTCTTGAGTATTCGCGCCACTTTGGTTTTTATGTTGAATGATCAAACGCGAATCTTGGCTAGTAAAGGTAAAGGTTCCGAGCCAAGGTAGCTGGGCTATTGGTTGCATGTGGTAAAAACCCTTTGCATCAAAGCATATAAAAGAGAACTCATGATGTACCGGAGCAAATACGCCATAATCAGCGGTAAATACAGCAATGTTGTCTTGCAGCATAAAGTGTTTCGCTTGCGTGCCCGCTACTAAATACCAAAAGCATATTGCTGTCATTATCACCACTTGTAAGCCGCCGAGTAAAAAGACTGAAAATTTAAGAATACGGGTCGATTTACTAGCTTCCATATAAAGGCGCTTTGCTTTGAGTAATAACCAAAGCCCAATGGCAACCATAGTGAGCTTTATAATCATCAGCGCCACGCCTACTTGATACATCAGCTTAGGGCTATGCCATTGAATGCCAAATGTTTGCGGGATAAACAAACTATCAATTAAGGGCAGTAAAATGAGTAGGAATGGCAGAATAAGCGCTTTGTTTTTCATTCTTTACTTTTCTAGTGTTCTTGCATAGATAAGTGCCTAATGTTAATTCTTGGGCTCTAAAAAAGCAAAAAGGCGCAACCTGAGGTTACGCCTTTTATCGTTCTGGGCAGAACTTAAAATCTACAGTGCAGCGAATACATCGTCTGTTTTAGCAGCACAGATAAAATCATTTTTGTGTAACCCTTTGATAGAGTGGCTCCACCAAGTAACAGTTACTTTGCCCCACTCGGTTAACAAACCTGGGTGGTGACCTTCTTCTTCAGCCATATCGCCCACTTTATTAGTGAACTCAAGTGCTTGCTTGAAGTTTTTAAACTTGTAAACACGCTCTAATTGCATAATGCCGTCGCGCACTTCAGGAACCCAATCTGGGATCATTTTGATCAATTCTGCTAATTCAGCATCAGAAACTTTTGGCGCATCCGCACGACACGCTTCACACTTTTGTGTGCTTAATGAAGACATTATAAATCCTTAACTTGCTAATTTTTCTTTAGGAGGAAACTTTGGCTCATGTAGCCCTAATTCTTTTGCTTTACTCACCAGCGACATGATATCCATTTGTGAAATATCAAATAAGTCATTGATTGAGTTTATGGTGTAGTACACAGGCTGCATAATATCAATACGATAAGGTGTACGTAATACATCTAGCACATTCATCGCATTGATTTCAGGCTTATCTGAGTACACGTATTGTGTTTCGCCGGGGCTCGATAAAATACCACCACCATAAATACGCAGACCCTGTTCGGTTTGCATTAAACCAAACTCAACAGTAAACCAGTACAGGCGCGCTAAATAAACACGATCTTTCTTTTCAGCGGCATAACCTAACTGACCATATTTGTGCGTAAACTCAGCAAATGCTGGGTTGGTAAGCATGGCACAATGGCCAAAAATCTCGTGGAAGATATCTGGCTCTTGTAAATAGTCAAACTCTTCACGACTGCGAATAAAGGTCGCAACAGGGAACTGCTTATTTGCTAATAATCGAAAGAACTCATCAAAATCAATCAGTGCTGGAACAGGTGCAACTTGCCAGCCCGTTGTTTCGAGTAGCACTTCGTTGAGTTCACTAAGTTGTGGAATACGATCTGTTGGTAAATTAATTTTCTTAAGACCTGCTAAATATTCATCACAGGCTTTACCTTCTATGCAAGCGAGTTGGCGAGCAACTAGCTCAGACCATATTTTATTTTCTTCTTCGCTCCAATGGATAACCCCATTTTCATCAGGTTGCTTGGAGGTGTAATTACTTGCTTTAGCCATAATAACCTTCTTCGTTAAATCTTGATCAGCATTGATCAGAATCTCATTAACTTGTTAAGACGATACTATGTAAAAGTAAGCTAAATTTTAATAGTTTTGGCTGTTTCTAAGGTTTGCAGAAACAGCTCTAACGTAAAGATTAAATTACACCAAAAGATCTAAAAGTTTACATACCACGTTTTTAAAGGCGCTAAGGCAAGCAAAACCGTAAACTTAAAATTACAAGCTAACCAATGAATGTAAATGCAGTTTTAAGATCGTTAATAATGTCGTTAACATCCTCTAGACCAACTGATAGTCGAATTAGACCATCACTTATCCCAGCTGCTGCTCTTTCTTCTGGTGAATAAGGCGAATGTGTCATCGATGCAGGATGTTGAATGAGGGTTTCAGCATCCCCTAAACTGACCGCCAGAGTGCAAAGCTGGGTGTTATTTATGAATGTTTCGCCATCTTCTAGGCTGCCTTTAATTTCAAAGGCAATAACACCTCCAGCCGCTTCCATCTGCGAGCCAATAAATTTATGACCCGGATGTGATTTAAGTCCTGGATAATAAACTTGGCTTACTAGCGGGTGTTGCTCTAAATATTCAGCAACTATTTGGGCACTCGCACAGTGACGCTCCATGCGTACAGCAAGGGTTTTTAAACCGCGATTAATTAACCATGCATCATGAGGGCTAATCGTTGCACCAATATCTTTTAGCACCGTCATTTTTATCAGGTTGATATGCTCCTCTGTGCCACACACAAGCCCAGCTACCACATCACCATGGCCATTTAGGTATTTAGTTGCGCTGTGTACCACAATATCAATGCCAAACGAGGTAGGTTGCTGTAGCAGAGGCGTTAAGAAGGTATTGTCGATAACGCTTATCAGCTGATGCTGCTTAGCAACATCGGCAATTAAACTTAGATCAAGCACCGCCATGGTCGGATTAATTGGCGTTTCAGCAAAAATCATTTTTGAATTGGCTTTAACCGCGCCGCGAAGTTCAGCCTCGTTGGTCATATCAACAAAAGTGACTTCGATACCAAAGCGCGGCAACATGTGAGCAAAAAATGCAAAGGTACAACCGTATAACGCGCTTGATGCGACTAGGTGGTCACCTTGTTGTAAAAAGCTAAGCACAGACGCAGACACGGCACCCATACCGGTCGCAGTGGCAGCCGCTGCTTCACAGTTTTCTAACTGAGCCACTTTTTGTTCTAGCTCTTGGGTTGTCGGATTACCCAAACGGGTATAAATAAAGCCCTGCTCTTCACCGGCAAATCGGGCTGCACCTTGGGCTGCATTAGCAAAGGAGAAGGTAGAGGTTTGGTAAAGTGGCGCACTCAGTGCGCCATGTGGATCATTTGGTTTTTCTGGACCGTGAATACATTGTGTATGTAAGTGATGCTTAGTCATTGTGTGTTCTCGTTTTTATTATCAGTACTTCATACTCATAAATAAAACGTAGATACCCACAATGCACAAGCATGCCGGATGCTCAGATGGCTAAATATCACTCAGCCGTTTTTATTAACTGTACACAAAAGTTGTCATTTTGTATTTTCGCTCTCTTTGTCGCTCGTACGTGAGGCAATTTTACGGGCAATACTATTGGCGGTTTCTTTTAGCAAGCTGCGCTTATGCTCTAAGCGAGGTAACGGGCGACTAAGCTCCATCGCTTTATACCCTATACGCGCGGTAAAAATACCTGCACTTAGCCCTTGCGCTGCACGGCCCGACAATTTCCCCAGTAATTCAGCGCTTAGTGCCGTTGCTGCTAAATCTGAAACTAACTCTGCACTACCAACAAACAACACTTGTTTCACTAATAAGCGGTACAATTTAATACGGCTTGCATAACCAAAACCAATACCGTAAATACGGCCAATTTGTTCAATGAGCTTAGTTCCACGCCATAGCACCGCCATCATATCAACTAAAGCCAGTGGGCTTAGCGCAACCAGTAAACCAGACTCAGTAGCAAAACGGTTAATCAGTTTTTTCGCTTGCTGATCTTGGCTGACCAATAAGCTATCGGCGTATAAGGTCATGATTTCTTTATCGGTATGGTGACTTGCTATTTGCTGCTTAAACTCTTCAAATCCTGTAAGCGCTTGATGTTTATTAAGCTTTTCTAGCCACGGCAGTGCTTCTCCTACTTGCTCGCTATTGAGTAAGCGGTCGGCCTCGGTACGATGCAATTGATTACGCTTTAAACTTCTTAGCATGCGGTACTCGCGCCAAATAACACGGGCAATCAGTAGCACACCACTGAGAACAGCCGTTAAATACACCGAACCTAAAATAATTGATTGCTGGAACGTCACAAATAATGACATCGCAAACTCAAGTAACACTAACGCTAAAAAGCTAACAACAAACACCCCTTTTAGGGTTTGCCATTTCGACTTTTTATACACAGGCTCAAGCTCAATGCTATCTTGCTGATCTTCTTCAGTGTCGATAAATTCGGCGTTTTCTATGACTTTAGCAACAGTTAACTCCTCTGCTGTAACCTCATTACTTGCAGAGCTTGAAATACGACGACCAGCCTGAAAGTTCATCTCCTTTGGTTGCTCACTCATGTTAGTTTGTCTCCTATCAGGTACTGCATGACATGATCTAAACGAATATGCTTTAACCGTTTATCAGGGCATGGCAGTGGCGAAAACGATAAGAACTCAAAGCCTTGTTTTGGCCACTCTTGTTTGTTTAGAAGGCGTGATGGTGGCTGCGGCGGTAAATACGTTAGCCATTCTTGCTCGCCCAAAGGTTTGCCATAAATACAGGCTAACTGCTGGCCTTTTTCAGCCACTTGGCGCGGCTCTGTAGCGCAGATAGATGACATTGCCATGGTTTCGATTTGCACGCCTTCGAACTTTAAGTGATTCGTTTGGTCATGCACGATTGAATCAAGCAATAGCGCTAAATCTTTGTGATACTGAGCACTAATATGATCTGACTTATTGGCCGCAAACAGTAGCTTGTCGATGTTTGGTTTAAACAAACGTTTAAAGAAGCTTGCTTCACCATAATTAAAGTGCGCCAGCAACTGGTTAATAACACGACTTTGCTCATGCAGCGTTTCGCTGCCTTCATTCAAGGCACTGAGCACATCCACCAGCACAATTTGTCGGTCAAAATGACGAAAATGCTGCTCGTAAAAAGGTTTTACAACCTCTTTTACATAGGCCTTATAGCGCTTTTTAAGATGCGCTAGATTTGACCCTTCGGTTATATCGTCAGGCACATTCGCAACCGGGAAAAACTGTAATAACGGCGCGCCTTTTAGCTCACCGGGCATCAGCATGCGACCAGGTTGTAACATGGCAAGTTTGGTGTCTTTTTTAAGGCCGAGCAATAGCTGCTGATAGAGCGAAGCAACATCAGCAAGTTTACTTTCATCAACACTGGCTGATAAATCAAGTTCAGCAAGGGCTGTTAAAAATGGCTTAGCCTTTTCGTTACGGGCTGTTTGCTGCAACAGTGAGTATTGTGACTCACACCAATCAGCAAATGATTGCTCTAGCATTGGTAAATCAAGTAGCCATTCACCAGGGTAATCAATAATGTCTAAATAAAGTGTTGATTGCGGTGCGAAGTGACCACGTAGCCCCGAGTTACTTTGGTACTTAATTGCTAAACGTAGCGTATTTATACGCTCGGTAGAGGCAGGCCATGTTGGCTCACCTTCAACAGGTAACAACGCCGATAATGCATTGTTATATTCAAATGTGGGTATTGTCAGTGCTTGCTGCGGCACTATTTTTGTGGCGATATGACGCTTTTCGCGCATCACATCAAAAAAAGGTAAGTTTTTTTCGTCAGCTTGACTTGTTAGGTGTTTAACTAAGGCTGTAATAAACGCGGTTTTGCCACTGCCACTTAACCCCGTGACGGCTAACTTCACGTGTTGGTCTAAACTACGATGAAGGGCTTTTTCCGCTTTATTTTTTAACGAATTAAAGGTGTTCTTTGCAAATGATTGGCTCATAAAGTGTCTGGCACCTTATTTGCGCTGGGTATCACGATGCAAACAAGGTGCGTTTATATCCTTTAAAGTTTGTTGATTTCACGGCTAACCGTAAATTCTGTTGATGTGACATAGCGTTCCATCTCTTGTAAACGACCATCAACTCGAGCAAGACGATCTTTTAAATCTTGCAATGCACGGCGAGGTGGTTCCCCTTTTTGCCATACTTTAAATTTTACTTCAAGCGGGTCTTGGTGAATGCTATCTGCGCTTTTCACTGTTTTTTCAGTTGGTTTTTTATCTAAAATAAACCACGCTGCGATATAAGCAACAACAATAAACGGGCCGCCTGATAATAGTACTGCTGTCACCACTAAAATACGTACCAGCCAAAGTTCCATGTTGAAGTAATCGCTGATACCTGCGCATACACCTGCTATTTTGCCACGCTCAGGGTCTCTAAATAATTCGCGTTTGGTACTCATACTTTACGTCTCCACTGTGGAGCCTCTTGGTCTAATAAGGCTTCTAAGGTTTCAACACGCTCTGCCATTTTGTCTGCTTTTTGTGCAAGCTCTAACAATTGGCGGTGCTCATGTTCACTTAAACCTTGGCTAACTTGCTTTTTACTACGGTAATGTAAAATTAACCAAAGTGGGGCAACAACCACCATAAAAACGATAATGGGTGCCATCAAAACTTCTGCATCAAACATGCTACTCTCCTGTCAATCCGTCATGTGTTTAAGCATTGGGGGACACGCCCCCATTTATTATTTTTTATCTGCTAGTTTTTTCTTAAGCTCAGCTAGCTCATCATCAATCTTTTCGTCTTGCTGAAGACCAGCAATTTCGTCAGCTAATGATTTTTTACCAAGATCATAAGACTCTATTTGTGATTCTAGACCATCGATCTTGTTTTCGTAACGTTCGAAGCGGTTTAAAGCGTCTTCGACTTTTGAGCTGTCGAGTGCTTTTTTAACTTCAAGACGAGACTCAGCAGAGCGTTGGCGTAAGATGATTGCTTTTTGACGCGCTTTTGCATCAGCTAGCTTCTCTTGTAACGTGCTTACTTCTTGCTGTAGTTTCTCGATGTGAGACTCTACATGTTCAAGCTCAGTTTCAACTGCTGCGACTGCATCTGCTGACTTTTGCTTTTCAATCAGTGCTGCACGTGCTAAATCATCACGGTCTTTACTGAGTGCTAATTCAGCTTTTTCTTGCCAATCTGCAACTTGAACTTTTAACGTGTCAACGCGACGTACTAGCTCTTTTTTCTCAGCAAGTGTTTTTGCTGATGTAGAGCGAACTTCTACTAATGTATCTTCCATCTCTTGGATGATCAGGCGAACCATTTTTTCTGGGTCTTCTGCTTTATCTAAGATGGCATTGATATTAGAATTAACGATGTCTGCAAAACGTGAAAAAATTCCCATAACATTTACCTCTTTGGTGTTTTAACTTAATCAGTTGGTATATCTAGTATCAATATGCTTGCCAACTTTTATAAACCTAGAATAACCAAATAAATTCAAATAGTTAAACTAAATTTATAAATTTCTTTAGTTCTCAAAGATAATGAAATACACTAGATCTTAGTAAAAATGACTAAGAGTTAGGGAATATGAGCCAATTTCGCCAACAGGATAACTTACTCGGCCAATCTGACAGTTTCTTAAGTGTGCTTGATCAAGTTTCACAACTAGCAAGTTTAGAAAAGCCTGTCCTTATTATTGGTGAGCGCGGTACGGGTAAAGAACTTATTGCTGCCCGTTTGCACTTTTTATCTAAGCGTTGGGATCAAAACTATATAAAGCTTAACTGTGCAGCGCTTAACGAAAACCTGCTCGAAAGCGAATTATTTGGTCATGAAAGCGGCGCATTTACAGGTGCTAGCAAACGTCACGAAGGCCGCTTTGAACGTGCTAACGGCGGTACGCTATTCCTTGATGAATTAGCCAATACCTCTGCGATGGTGCAAGAAAAACTTCTACGCGTTATTGAATATGGCGAATTTGAACGCGTTGGTGGTAAGCAAACGGTTAAAGTAGATACTCGTTTAGTGTGTGCCACCAATGAAGACTTACCTACGCTTGCTGAACAAGGCGAATTTAGAAGCGACTTACTTGACCGTCTTGCCTTTGATGTTATTACCTTACCTCCACTTCGTGAACGCCAAGAAGATATCATGCTACTAGCAGAACAATTTGCAATTAATATGGCTCGCGACCTTGAATGGGAGCTATTCAGTGGCTTTACTCGTAGCGCCATCGAAACACTGCAATCTTATGAGTGGCCCGGTAATATCCGTGAGTTGAAGAATGTGGTTGAACGTAGCTTATATCGCCATGGTAATGAACATATTCCCGTTCACCAGATTATTTTAGACCCATTCGCGAGTAAATTTAGACCTAAACAACGGGTTAAAGCTGCGGTTGCAAGTGCTCCAGTTGCTAGTGTCGAACATGCTGCCCCTATTGCTACAGTTCAAAATCAAGAAACGGTGACACTGAATAAACCTGAAATTCAATTTCCTTGTAATCTAAAACAGCTATCAAATGACTTTGAGATAGATGTGATCAAAAAAGCACTCGAACATAGCCAATTTAATCAAAAGAAAACTGCAGAACACTTAGAATTAACGTATCATCAATTACGTGGCTATTTGAAAAAATACAATTTATTAGATCAGCAGCAATAGTTAGAGGCTAATCAGGTGTTTAAACCGTTACTTGCTTTGTCTTTGGTGTGCTTAGTCGGCTGCCTAGACAGCGAAGAAAAAACCACAGAACAAAAAAACCAGGGCTTAGTCTATTGCGCTGAAGCAAACCCTGTGTCGTTTAATCCGCAAGTGACAACGACAGGTTCGACTATCGATATTATCGCTAATCAGTTGTATGACCGCTTGCTCAGTATTGACCCTGTCACCGCTGAGTTTCAGCCTGAGTTGGCAAGTGATTGGAAAATTAGTCCTGATGGTAAAGCCATTACCTTTACACTTCGTAAAGGGGTAAAGTTTCATACTACAAAATACTTCACTCCTACTCGGGAGTTTAATGCTGACGACGTTATTTTTACCTTCAGTCGCCTATTTGACGTATACAACCCTTATCACTTTGTTGGCGATGCCAGTTACCCTTACTTTCAAAGTGTGGGTATTGATCAGCTAATTCGTCGCATAGTCCGTGTTTCTGATTATCAAGTACGGTTTGAGCTCTATAATGCTGAAAGCAGCTTTTTAGCAAACCTTGCAACCGATTTTGCCGTGGTGTTATCTGAAGAATACGCCATGCAGCTTAAAGCACGAAACCAAGAAAACTTATTTGACCAATACCCAGTGGGTACCGGCCCTTATGTATACAAAGAGTATCGTCGCGATCGTCTAATTCGCTATTATCGTCATCCTGATTATTGGAAACACCCAGTAGTACTTGAGCAATTGGTGTATGACATAACACCAAACGGCACAACACGGGTTGCGAAAATGCTCACTAAAGAATGCGATGTAACTGCGCACCCAAGCAGTGCACAGTTGAGTATTTTATCGCAGCGAGACGACATCACTGTTCAAAAAGAGCAAAACTTAAATATTGGTTATTGGGCCTTTAACACTGAGCGACCACCTTTTGATGACGTACGCGTTCGTCAAGCACTGGCCAGTGCCATCGATATCGACAAAATAATGCAAGCGGTTTATTACGGCAACGGCATTAAGGCGCAGTCATTACTGCCTCCGGCCTCTTGGGCATTTGAAGCGCAAAAAGCCATGCCTGAATTTAACCCTGCACTTGCCAAAACATTACTTGCCGAAGCAGGCTATAAAAATGGCTTTGATATGAATATTTGGGCCATGCCGGTAAGCCGTATTTATAATCCCAACGCACGTAAAATGGCAGAGCTAATGCAAAGCGATTTACGCAAAATTGGTGTGAACGTTAATATCGTCGAGTATGAGTGGAATACTTTTTTACAACGGGTTGGCGAACACCGCCACGACAGCGTTTTACTGGGCTGGGCTGCCGACACTCCTGACCCTGATAACTTTATGAGTCCATTATTAAGTTGTACTGCTACCTTTAGCGGTAAAAACCCAGCTAACTGGTGTAACCCTGAATTCGATTTATTACTGACCCAAGCGCTTGATACCACTGATTTAGAAAAGCGTAAGCAATTTTATAATCAGGCACAGCGTATTATCGTGCAAGAACTGCCTATTTTACCGATAGCCCATGGTATGCGCTTTCAAGCTGCAAGTAGCGATGTTAAAGGTATCAATTTAAGCCCGTTTGGCGGTATATCACTGGCTAATGCGAGGAAAGAATAATGATACTCGATTATATTCTTCGCCGCCTAGCGCTATTAATGTTTATGATGCTGACTCTGAGCGTCTTTACGTTTTCATTAAGTTTTTTATTTCCCGGTGATGCCCTTACTAACTTAAGTGGTATTACAAACAGTACCTTTTCGCAAACTAATGCGCTTGAAGAAAGGTTTCATTTTACTGAAAACTATGTGGTGCAGTATTTTGCATTCTTAGAGCGAATTAGTCAGGGCGATTGGGGTGTCTCTTTTGCATCTGGCGAGAGTGTTTTCCAACACATAAAAGACCTATTCCCTGCCACACTTGAATTAAGCCTTTATGCGTTATTTGTATCTGTGGCCGTTGGTGTGCCAAGCGGTATTTTAGCATCAGCCTACTACAAGCGTTGGCCTGATAAACTGATTAACTCTGGCACGCTTATTGGCTATTCGATGCCAGTGTTTTGGCTCGCGCTGCTATTAATCATGGTTTTTTCACTGCAACTAGGCTGGTTTCCTATGTCTGGTCGCATGGGCTTACTTTACGAAATAGAGCCGGTTACTGGCTTTATTCTTATTGATATTATTGCAACTGATTTTCCCTATCACGGCATGGCATTTTTGGATGCGCTACATCATCTAACACTGCCAACAATTGTCCTTGCAATGTACCCAACCACCGTACTGGTGCGCTTTACCCGTGACTCTATGCTTAAAGTTTTAGATCAAAGCTACATTAAAACAGCCCGTGCAAAAGGCTTAAACCGTGCACAATTAATCCTTCACCATGCGCTTCGTAATGCTCTTTTACCGGTTATCAAACAAATCGGTTTACAGTTTAGTACTTTGATCACCCTTGCAATGATCACCGAAGTTATTTTCTCATGGCCGGGCATTGGTCGTTGGTTAATAGACAGCATTTATCAACGTGATTACCCCGCAATTCAAGGTGGGTTGTTGGCTGTGTCTATGTTTGTAATTTTAGCAACTATCGTTGCCGAGTTAACCTATACCCTTTTCGACCCACTCTCGCGGAATCAAGCTCATGGCAAAGTTTAATTTATTCTCTGAAGAGTCGAATAAATCGCCACTAGCGCGATTTTGGCGGAAATTCAAAAATAATCACCCAGCCCTTGTTGGCTTATGGTTGTTTATTGCTTTTGCACTACTGGCGATTTCAGCACCATTACTTGCGCCATATGGTGTGAATCAACAACATAGCGACGCCCTATTGCTGCCTCCATCATGGCATGACGCAGGCGATGTGCGCTTTTTATTAGGTACCGATGATTTAGGCCGGGATGTACTCTCAAGGCTAATGAATGGCGCAACCTACACCTTTGGTTTGTCGGTTGTTGCGGCCTTAATTACTACTGTGATTGGCGTGTTAGTGGGCACCTTTGCGGGTATCAGCCGTGGTATTCGCTCAAGCTTTTTGAACCACTTACTCGATATTACCTTATCAATTCCATCGCTGTTGCTGGCCATCATTATTATTGCAATTTTAGGCCCTGGCCTTATGAATACTGTTTGGGCGATTATTTTAGCCTTATTGCCACAGTTCATTCACTCGGTACGTAATTTGATTGTTGAAGAACTCAACAAAGACTACATTACAGCGTTTAAACTTGATGGCGCTTCAAACTGGCATATTCTTGCTCGTGGGATCTTTCCGAACATTTACGAACACATTGTGGTTATTTTTACCATGGCGCTCTCTACAGCCATCTTGGATATCTCGGCACTTGGCTTTTTAAAACTGGGGGCACAGCCACCCACTACTGAGTGGGGAGCAATTTTGGCAGAAAACCTTGGTTTAATTTACCTTGCCCCTTGGACTGTAGGCTTACCGGGCGTATTATTATTTTTAGCGGTACTGTCTACCAATTTAGTGGGTGATGGGTTACGCCAAGTGCTTAAAGAACGTAAGGCCGACTAACTATGCAATTACTCGACATTCGCAATCTAACGATAGAGTTACGCACCTCAGATACCGTTATTCGTGCGGTTGATAGGGTCAGTTTGACCTTAAAAGAAGGTGAAGTACACGCATTAGTTGGTGAATCAGGTTCAGGTAAAAGTCTCATCGCTAAAGCTATTGTCGGCGTATTAAATAAACGTTGGCATATTACGGCTGATCGCATGCACTGGCGTGGTGTTGACTTAATGCGTTTATCAAACGAACAGCGCCGTAAACTAGTTGGTCAAGACATTGCAATGATTTACCAAGATCCAAGCCGCTGTCTTGACCCAACTGCCAAGATATTTGACCAAATTGCCGAAACTTTACCTACACAAGCGACCAGTGGCTTTTTCTTAAAACGTAATAAACAGCGTAAAGACAGAGTAAAAGCGTTAATCCACAAGGTAGGTATTAAAGATCATAAAAAGGTACTCGACAGCTACCCTCATGAGCTCTCTGAAGGTATTTGTCAAAAAGTGATGATTGCCATGGCCATTGCGCGTACTCCAAAACTATTGATTGCCGATGAGCCAACTACCGCCCTTGAGAGCACCACGCGTGCGCAAGTATTTAGACTATTAAAAAGCTTGAATCAGCTAAAGAATATGTCGATTTTGATGATCTCTCACGAGCTTGAAGAGATTATTGAGTGGTCTCACGGTATGCATGTTTTGTACTGCGGACAAATGGTTGAAGCTGGCCCGACGAACCGTATTTTTAGCCAGCCACATCACCCCTATACACAAGCGCTATTAAAAAGCTTACCTGACTACGAACAAGGCCTTGCTCACAAAGAACCTTTTTATGCGCTTAAAGGCACAATACCTACATTGCAGCATTTACCAATAGGCTGCCGACTAGGGCCGCGCTGTCCGCAAGCGCAAAAAGAGTGTGTGGTTACACCAAAATTAACTAAACACCATAGTCACAGTTATGCCTGTCATTTTCCGTTAATTAAGGCGATGAAATAATGCAACCGCTGCTAAAAGTTCAAGCGTTATCGAAAAGTTTTAACTTGCGAGCAGGTTTGTTTGCTCGAAAACGCTTTTCTGTTTTAAAAGATATTTCGTTTTGCTTAAGCCAAGGTGAGACCATTGCTATTATCGGTGAAACTGGCTCAGGCAAAAGTACTCTTGCAAAGTTATTAGCGGGCGCTGACAGTGCCGATAAAGGGCAGATATTGCTCGATGGCAATATTATAGAAAATGATGGCATACGTGATAACGACTGCCGCCACATTCGCTTGATTTTCCAAGATTCTGAGGCGTCATTAAATCCGGGTTTAACTATTGGCGACATGCTGAACGATTGTTTACAGTACAACACTGATTTAAATAAAGATGAGCGAGAAGAAAAAATTAAACAAACTCTCGCAAAGGTGGGCTTGCTGTTAGATCATCAACATTATTACCCACACATGTTTAGTAGTGGCCAAATGCAACGTATAGCACTTGCACGGGCTTTAATTTTAGATCCCAAGGTTGTAGTGCTTGATGAAGCTTTATCGTCTCTAGACCCTTCTGTGCGCGCACAAACGGTAAACTTATTACTACGCCTACAAAAAGATACTGGACTTAGCTATGTGCTTATTACCCATCATCTAAGTCTGGTGCGCCACATCAGCGACCAGCTCGTAGTACTTGATCACGGCGAGATTGTTGAATACGGCCAAACCGAAGCAATTTTCCAAGATCCACAATCTAAAGTAACACAGAAATTGTTGAACTGCTGACATTGAAGTGTCAGCCGTCAACTTTAAATTTAATTCGGCGTTAAACGCCTCCCTTCGCGAGTATGTTGATATCTCTATTAACTTTACTCTTTTTCCTTGCTGCTTTTCACATCAATTCTATCACCATGGCTTGGTGGTGTAGATGTAACAATAAAATGCAGTGGTTCAGTACCTTGATTACTTAGCTGATGAACTCGGCCAGCACTTACATGCAAACCTTGTTGCGCAGTCACTTTGTGTATTTGGCCATCAAGTTCAATGGTGGCACAGCCACTAAGTACAAAGAAAAATTGTTCTGCATGCTTATGGTAGTGTTTTACTTCAGCCTCACCTGCTGGGACATGCTCTTGAATAATACTTAATGTATTGGACTTTACTAAGTGCCATCCATCACAGTTGTTGCCCCACTTGTAGTGCTCTGCTGTTTGTTTATCTATAGTGCTCAAAACTTTTTATACATCCCTTGGCTTTGTGGTGCGACAAACTTGTAGCCAAGCTTTTCGTAAAAGCCTGGTTTGTCAGCGACCATAGTGACATAACTACCTTCAAAGGCGGCAGATTCGATGTAGCGGTCAACATGTTCCATAATCACACGCCCTAACCCTTGCCCTTGATATTCTGGTGATACAGCAATATCAACTACCTCAAAATTACAACCACCATCACCAATAACACGGCCCATGCCAATCAACTCATCGTCTTTGCGAACACAAATAGCATAAAGAGAGTTTGGCAGCCCTGCTTTCGCCGCAGCTAATGAACGAGCTGATAAGCCGGCCTTAAGGCGCATTGCACAGTATTCTTCCGCACTTGGTAACTGCTCTATTAGGCGATACTCCATAAATGCTCCTTTGATACCTATTCACGAGTTAGAATTACCTGAAAAGTTAACAAAAAAGGCGCCATAAGGCGCCTTTTATTTAAGTTGTTTTGCTACTTATTCAGCAGCTTGTACAACTTTTGGTACTTTTACATCTGCTTGCGCTTTAAGTGCAGCAATGAATACCATGTAGTTTTTATTCACTTGAGCCATAGTGATGTTTTGTTTTTGTTGTTCGTTAATATCGGTGCTTTGTGCTTCATTCACTGCTTTTAAAGCAACAATAGCAGAGTCACCATTATTCAGATCAACAACATCTACCACTGGCGTATCCTGAGGATGCGGCATTTTAAATACTTGCTGTACAATTGCCGGAGACACAGTATACGCTTGACGAGCAAGTGCAGACTCTTGACGCACTTCAATACCTTCGGCAGTAGCAACATCATTTAAGCTCTTACCTGCTTCGATATCTGCAAATAAAGTACGTGCTTTTTCTTTAGCAAGTTCAGAGGCTTTCTGTGCAACCAGTGTTGCTTTAATTTGCTCTGATACATCTTCAAGTGGCTTAGTCGTTGCTGGTTTATGGTCGTTTACACGAACAACAACAGCGTGCTCATCACCCACTTCAATAACCTCTGAGTTCATACGATCTTCTAACACTTCAGGAGAGAAAATTGCAGTAACAACTTGCGGGTTATTTAAAGGCTCTGGTAATGAGTTACGTGTCACAAGTTCTGTTTTCTGTACTTCAACACCGGCTGCGTCTGCAGCGTCTGTTAATGTATCAGAAATTTCAAAAGCAATTTCTCCCATTTGAGTTTGCTTTTCATAAAACGCATTCACTTTCTTAGTACGTTCAAGTTCAGCACGAAGCTCATCTTTTACATCAGCATACGGTTTAACTTGCTGTTTTTGAATATCAGTGAGCTTGATGATGTGATAGCCGAATTCTGATTCAACAACGTCAGAAATGTCACCTTTGTTCTCAAGTGCATACGTTGCATCTTCAAAAGCTGGGTCCATCATGTCACGTTCGATCCAATCAAGATCACCGCCCATTTCAGCACTCACAACGTCATCCGAAGATGATTCAGCTAGTTCAGCAAAATCAGCACCGTTTTGCAGTTGTGCTAATAGCTCTTCAGCTTTCGCTTTTGCTGCATCATCGTCTTCACTGTTATCAATTAAGATGTGTGATACACGACGCTTTTCAGGCTCAATATATTGTGCGCTGTTTTGATCGTAGTATGCTTTGATATCTTCTTCTGAAACACTTGAATCCAACGTTAAGTTTGCAGCATTTAAATCAATATAGCTGACAGATACTTGTTCAGGCGCTAAAAATTGCGGTTGATTTAATTCATAGTAATCTGCAATTTCTTGCTCTGTTACTTCAATACCCGCTTGTAATGATTCTTTTGACACAACTAAATAGTCAATACTACGAGTTTGCTGTTGAAGCGCTACAGTATTATTTAATTCGTTTTCAAGAATAAAGTCAGTACCAGCAACTGCACCAACAAGTTGGCTGCGAGTCATGTCTTTACGTAAGTACTCTCGGAAAGCGTCTGGCTGGAAGTTCATCTGACGAATAACTTGTAAGTAACGATCGTTGCTAAATTGGCCGCCAACTTGGAAGTAAGGCATTTCTAAAATAGCTTTACGAACACTCTCATCACTTACACGAAGGCCTAACTCTGCCGCTAGTTGAGTTTGCAATTCTTGTTGTACTAAGCGGTCAATCACGCCTTGGCGAATTTGTGCCATGTAATTTGGATCAGCTGCGATTTGTGCAAAGTATTCACCAAACTGTTGCTCTAAACGATTGCGTTCATTTTGGTAAGCACGGCTGAACTCGGTTTGGCTAATTTTAACTCCATTTACTTCTGCAACGGGTTGCTCTGTGGTTTGTCCTAAATAACCACCAATCCCAGCTAAAGCAAAAGATAAAATCACCGCGCCTAAAATAATTTTGGCTGCAGGTCCCTGCGAACCTTCTCTGATTTTCTCAAGCATTTATCTATCTCTATTCTGATCAGGTACAAAATATACCAATTAGCATAATCAAGGATGATTGCTGATTGATATCAACCCTGCTCATGTAAAAAAAGCGTATCTTACCAGATACGCTTTTTCACTTGAAGTAACTGGTGATAAGTTACCTAAATTCTATTTAAGTGTCCTTAGGTATCCTCACCAACTAATCTTATTGATTAGTTTACTGCGTCTTTCAGCGCTTTACCTGCTTTGAAAGAAGGGATATTTGCCGCAGCAATCTGGATAGTCTCACCAGTTTGCGGGTTACGACCTGAACGTGCTGCACGCTCACGTACTGAGAAAGTACCAAAGCCAACAAGCGCCACTGAGTCGCCATCTTTAAGAGCGCCTGAAACAGCCTCGATGAATGAATCTAGTGCACGACCTGCAGCCGCTTTAGAAATGTCAGCGTCAGCTGCGATTTGATCGATTAATTGAGATTTATTCACAATATCATCCTCTTTCATTGTTATTATCAAGAGCGATTATTTTTTAAAAAATAACATCACTGTTTTGAAAATTTATAAGCAAATTAAATTTATGCTCAGTTTATTATATTTTTCTCAACCCTAGGCCACATAAGGCCTAGGCTTGAAAACTAGTGCTTAACTTATCATACCCTTAGTATTTGAAAAGCCCCTAAATGCACTTTTTTGCGGTTTTTTACTGGTTTTTTTCAGTTTCGACAGAAAAACTCTCAACTGGGTGCTTTAAAGCCAGTTTTAAAACGTCATCAATCCATGTAACTGGGTGAATTTCAAGGCCCTCTAATACATTGTTTGGGATCTCTTTTAAGTCACGTTCGTTAATTTTTGGAATAATAACGGTTTTAATACCACCACGATGAGCCGCTAGTAACTTTTCTTTTAAGCCACCAATCGGTAACACTTCACCACGTAAAGTGATTTCACCTGTCATAGCAACATCAGAACGTACCGGGTTACCTGTTAAGCTCGAGACTAAACCAGTTACCATTGCAATACCCGCACTTGGGCCATCTTTTGGTGTTGCTCCTTCTGGTACGTGAACATGGATATCACGTTTTTCATGGAAGTCGCTATTAATACGTAATTTTTCAGCACGATTACGAACAACCGTCATGGCCGCTTGAATCGACTCTTGCATTACATCACCAAGTGAACCGGTGAAAGTAAGTTTACCTTTACCTGGAACAGCAGCTGATTCGATAGTCAGTAAATCACCACCTACTTCAGTCCACGCTAATCCGGTTACTTGACCAATGCGGTCACCATCTTCAGCTTTACCATAGTCAAAGCGTTGTACACCTAAAAACTCTTCTAGATTATCTTCATCGATAGTCACTTTTTTAGTGTCTTTATCTAACAAGATATTCTTAACAGCTTTACGGCAAAGTTTAGATACTTCACGCTCTAGGTTACGCACACCGGCTTCGCGAGTGTAGTAGCGAATAATGCCAATAATTGCACTATCAGCTATTTCAACTTCACCCTCTTTTAGACCATTACGCTTCACTTGCTTTGGAATTAAATGCTGCTTAGCAATATTCAGCTTCTCGTCTTCGGTGTAACCCGATAGACGAATAACCTCCATACGGTCTAGTAATGGGCCTGGAATGTTGAAGCTATTTGATGTTGCAACGAACATTACGTCTGATAAATCGTAATCAACTTCTAGGTAATGATCAGCAAAATGACTATTTTGCTCAGGATCAAGCACCTCAAGTAATGCTGATGCTGGGTCACCACGCATATCAGAAGACATCTTATCGATTTCATCTAATAAGAA
Source organism: Pseudoalteromonas sp. PAR1 (assembly GCF_947311895.1). Lineage (NCBI taxonomy): Bacteria > Pseudomonadati > Pseudomonadota > Gammaproteobacteria > Alteromonadales > Pseudoalteromonadaceae > Pseudoalteromonas > Pseudoalteromonas sp. PAR1. The sequence continues at coordinate 182,653 of NZ_CAMZMY010000002.1, forward strand.
TAATGGGTTTTTCACGCCGACTTTGGTCATATTCTGGATTAACTTACCAGGCATAGAACCAATGTAAGTACGACGATGACCGCGGATTTCCGCTTCATCACGAACGCCACCAAGGGCCATACGAACATATTTACGACCAGTAGAACGTGCAATTGACTGACCTAATGAGGTTTTACCCACACCAGGAGGGCCGACTAAACATAAAATTGGGCCTTTGAGTTTATTAGTACGTTGTTGTACCGCAAGATACTCAATAATGCGTTCTTTTACTTTATCTAGACCATGATGATCGCTGTCTAAAATCTTTTGTGCGCCAGCTAAGTCTTTTTTCACCTTAGAGCGTTTTTTCCAAGGCACATTGATAAGCGTATCAATGTACGAGCGCACTACGGTTGCTTCAGCCGACATAGGCGACATCATTTTTAATTTAGATAACTCTGCGTTCGCTTTTTCTTGCGCTTCTTTAGGCATACCTGACTCTTCGATGCGTTTTTTAATTGCTTCGAATTCATCGGGTACATCATCAAGTTCGCCAAGCTCTTTTTGAATCGCTTTCATTTGCTCGTTGAGGTAATACTCTCGCTGCGATTTTTCCATCTGCTTTTTAACGCGAGTACGGATTTTCTTCTCAACTTGCAGTAAGTCAATTTCACCTTCCATCAGCGCCATTAGGTATTCAAGACGCTCAGTGACATCAGCTATCTCAAGTACTTTTTGCTTTTCAGGCACTTTCAGTGGCATATGAGCTGCCATAGTATCTGCAAGACGTGCGGCTTCATCAATACCTGATACAGAAGTGAGTACTTCTGGTGGAATCTTCTTATTAAGCTTTACATAGCCTTCAAATTGGCTAATTGCGCTGCGTATGAAGACATCCTGCTCTTGTTCATCAATATGGTTTGACTCAATAAACTGCGCTTCAGCTACAAAGAAATCAACATTGTCTAGAAATGTTTCTACTTTCGCGCGTTGAGTGCCTTCAACCAACACTTTAACGGTGCCATCAGGTAGTTTTAATAACTGAAGTACTGTGGCAATGGTGCCAACACGGTAGATATCGTCTTGCTGCGGATCATCAACAGAGGCGTCTTTTTGCGCCACTAGGAAAATTTGTTTGTCCTTGTCCATCGCCGCTTCTAGGCATTTTATTGATTTTTCACGACCAACAAATAGCGGGATCACCATGTGCGGGTATACCACAACATCGCGCAGTGCCAACACGGGGATTTCGACTCGATCGGTTCTCTCAAGCGTCATTATATTCTCTTCGCACTTCATTTATTTTAAAGATTACTCAAGTATATGGGGATATGTAAGGGAAAGTTCAACATATTTGTAAAAAAAGGAGCCTTTGGCTCCTTTTTTATACTTAACTGATTAAATATTAATCTATTAAAGCTTTATTCTGATGCAGCTTTATCTTGATTACCACTTTGGTAAATTAAGATTGGGTCTGATTCACCTTTAATAACGGTTTCATCAATAACCACTTTGCTTACATCATCCATTGAAGGCAACTCATACATAGTATCAAGTAACACACCCTCAACAATTGAACGCAAGCCACGTGCACCTGTTTTACGCTCCATTGCTTTGTGAGCAATCGCACTGAGCGCATCTTCACGGAACTCAAGCTCAACATCTTCCATTGCAAATAATGCAGAGAATTGCTTAGTTAGAGCATTCTTTGGTTCGCTAAGAATTTGAATAAGTGCCGCTTCATCTAGTTCTGTCAATGTAGCGACAACAGGAAGACGACCAATAAATTCCGGTATTAAGCCGTATTTAACAAGATCTTCTGGCTCTACATCTTTAAACGTTTCGCTTAGACTACGGCTACTTGCCGATTGCTTAACTTGAGCGCCAAAACCAATACCTGTATTTTTGTGGCTACGCTGTTCGATCACTTTATCAAGGCCAGCAAATGCACCGCCACAAATAAATAGAATCTTCGATGTATCAACTTGCAAGAATTCTTGCTGCGGATGCTTACGTCCACCTTGTGGTGGTACAGACGCAACCGTACCTTCAATCAGTTTAAGTAACGCTTGTTGCACACCTTCGCCCGATACGTCACGAGTGATCGATGGGTTATCAGACTTACGAGAAATCTTGTCAATTTCATCAATGTAAACAATACCACGCTGCGCTTTCTCTACGTCGTAGTCACATTTTTGCAGTAGCTTTTGAATGATGTTTTCAACATCTTCACCAACATAACCTGCTTCTGTTAGCGTAGTCGCATCAGCCATAGTGAAAGGTACATCGAGCAAACGAGCCATGGTTTCAGCAAGTAATGTTTTACCACTACCAGTAGGACCAATTAATAGGATGTTACTCTTACCTAGCTCAATTTCTGCATTAATACTTTGATTACGAAGGCGTTTGTAGTGATTGTATACCGCTACCGACAGCACTTTTTTTGCATGATCTTGGCCAATAACATAATCATCTAAGTGATTACGAATTTCTTTTGGAACAGGTAATTTATCAGACGCATTATGCTTTGGCGCAATGTCTTTGATTTCTTCCCTGATGATATCATTACACAGCTCAACACATTCATCACAAATGTATACTGAAGGGCCTGCAATAAGTTTACGAACTTCATGCTGGCTTTTGCCACAAAAAGAGCAGTATAACAATTTATTACTTTTGTCGCCGTCTGTAGGAGTGTCAGACATTCAGCTACCTCATTTATTACGTTGGCAGTAGCACTGGGCTACTGCTAATTCACTATGTTTAACTATATCAAAGAATATCAGTTTTCGCATAGTAAAGGGTGATAGCTAACAATACGTTATTATTAGCTATTCAGATTACTTCGTTTCGCGGCTAGAGAATACAGAGTCAACTAGGCCGTATTCAACCGCTTCGCTTGCGCTCATAAAGTTATCACGGTCAGTATCGCGTGATACGACCTCTAATGGTTGACCTGTGTGCTCTGCCATCAAACGGTTTAACTTATCTTTAATCGATAAGATTTCGCGCGCATGAATTTCGAAGTCAGATGCTTGACCTTGGAAACCACCTAATGGTTGGTGGATCATCACGCGTGAGTTAGGTAAACAAAAACGCTTACCTTTAGCGCCACCTGATAACAAAAAAGCACCCATACTAGCTGCTTGACCCACACAAATAGTGCTTACATCAGGTTTAATGAAATTCATTGTATCGTAGATTGCCATACCAGCAGTTACAGAGCCACCTGGCGAATTGATATAAAGATAAATATCTTTTTCTGGGTTTTCTGATTCTAAAAACAGCATTTGTGCAAGAATCAGGTTTGCCATGTTATCTTCAACTTGGCCTGTTAAGAAAATAATGCGCTCTTTTAAAAGACGTGAGTAAATATCATATGAGCGCTCCCCTTTTGCTGTTTGCTCAACAACCATAGGGACTAATGCGTTTAGAGGGTCTATCATACCGCTATTCATTCTTATTTAATTCCTTATCCGCTGCGACTCATCCTTACTATAAGGAAAGCACATTAATACTAATGTTAATTAAAGTAACTGTTCAATCTTTTTAACTATATGTGAACGGTTCGGCACTATTTCAATCTTTACTGAAAAATGTTCTGAAATAACATCTAGTATTGTCGGTTTTTGTGAAACTTGCTACCACAAACTAAAATGGCCCGGGTACGCTGTAAATATACAGAGTAACACGAGCCATTTAATCGCTAGCGAGAGCTTAAGTCAATGACTTATTAAGCACCTTGCTGTGGATTCATGATGTCGTCGAATGCTTTTTCAACTTCAGTCACGTTTGCTTTAGCTAGGATAGCTTCAACTGCTTGCTCTTCCATCGCTACGTTACGCATTTGTTGCATAAGTTGATCATTTGACTTGTAGTATTCTACAACTTCAGTTGGATCTTCGTATGCAGAAGCTACAGTTGCGATTAACTCTTCAACTTTAGCGTCGTCAACTTTAAGCTCGTTCGCCTTGATAACTTCACCTAGTAATAGGCCAGTCTTAACGCGAGTTACAGCTTGCTCGTGGAATAATTCAGCTGGAAGCTCAGGCATGTTTTTAGCATCGCCACCAAAACGTTGTGCAGCTTGCTGACGTAGTGCATCAATTTCTTGATCAACTAGCGCTTTAGGCACTTCGATTTCGTTGTTAGCTAAAAGACCTTTGATAGCTTGGTCTTTAACGTTAGCTTTAACCGCTTGGTCAAGCTCACGTGTCATGTTCTTTTTAACTTCTTCTTTAAGAGCGTCAACACCGCCTTCAGCTACACCGAATTTAGTTGCGAACTCATCGTTAAGCTCAGGAAGCTCTTGAGTTTCAACTTTCTTAACAGTGATTGCGAAAGAAGCAGCTTTACCTTTAAGGTTTTCAGCATGGTACTCTTCAGGGAAAGTTACTTCAGCAACAACTTCTTCGCCCGCTTTTTTACCAACGATGTTGTCTTCAAAACCTGGGATCATACGACCTTGACCAAGTTCTAGTGGGAAGTCTTCAGCTTTACCGCCTTCAAACTCTTCACCGTCGATAGAACCAACGAAGTCGATAGTTACACGATCGTTCTCGCCTGCAGCTGCATCAACTTCAGCCCAAGAAGCGTGTTGCTTACGTAGAGTTTCTAGCATGTTAGCTAGGTCTTCGTCAGTTACAGATACTGCTGGTTTTTCAACAGCAATTTTATCTAAACCTTGGATTTCAACTTCCGGGTAAACTTCAAACGTTGCATCGAATTCTAAATCTTTACCAGCTTCTAATGCTTTAGGTGCGAAAGTTGGAGCACCCGCTGGGTTAATTTTTTCTGAAACGATTGCTTCGATGTAGTTGCGTTGCATTAATTCGCCAGCAACTTCTTGACGCACTGCTGCACCGTAACGCTTGTTGATGATAGACGCAGGTACTTTACCTGGGCGGAAACCATCGATACGCTGGGTTTTAGACAGTTGTTGTAAGCGTTTTTTAACTTCAGTCTCAACGTTCTCTGCAGGAACGGTGATGGTCAGACGGCGCTCAAGGCCTTGAGTCGTCTCAACAGAAACTTGCATGATTTACCTCAATCTTCAATTTTGGCGACTGTTCGCCTTCCTTACAAACAAGGTGATCTCCATGAGTGATAGCAAGTTTTAATGCTGAAAAATTCAACTTAAAACGGCGCATTGTAACCATGAGATACCATTGCTGCTTTGCCTCTATGGGCACTATGTTAAACAATAGACGCGGCATTATAACCTAATATTTATGATAGTCGAGTCTAGGGGGCAATTATTTGGCGTATATAGCAGCATTCAGCGTTTAAGTGCTGAAAAAACGAACGCAGTAAAATAACAAAGTTAAATTAGGCTGATTTAAAGGAGGTATTTAGATATTAAGAAGTGGTCGGCAATGCAGGATTTGAACCTGAGACTGAATTGGATATACCCAAACCAATCGTTCTTTGACCATAAATCTTTAAAAGTGGTCGGCGATGCAGGATTTGAACCTGCGACTGAATTGGATATACCCAAACCAATCGTTCTTTGACCATAAATCTTTAAAAGTGGTCGGCGATGCAGGATTTGAACCTGCGACTGAATTGGATATACCCAAACCAATCGTTCTTTGACCATAAATCTTTAAAAGTGGTCGGCGATGCAGGATTTGAACCTGCGACCCCTTGGACCCAAACCAAGTGCGCTACCAAACTGCGCTAATCGCCGATATCTTAAGTAAATTGGGGTGACTGATGGGGCTCGAACCCACGACAACCGGAATCACAATCCGGGGCTCTACCAACTGAGCTACAATCACCACGGCATTTACATATTTTCAAATGGCGCACCCGGAAGGATTCGAACCTTCGACCAACGCCTTAGAAGGGCGTTGCTCTATCCAGCTGAGCTACGGGCGCATCGAAAACTTCAAAAGTTTGCCTGTAAGCACCGCTTCTTAAAGAAGAAGTGGTCGGCGATGCAGGATTTGAACCTGCGACCCCTTGGACCCAAACCAAGTGCGCTACCAAACTGCGCTAATCGCCGATATCTTAAGTAAATTGGGGTGACTGATGGGGCTCGAACCCACGACAACCGGAATCACAATCCGGGGCTCTACCAACTGAGCTACAATCACCACGGCATTTACATATTTTCAAATGGCGCACCCGGAAGGATTCGAACCTTCGACCAACGCCTTAGAAGGGCGTTGCTCTATCCAGCTGAGCTACGGGCGCATCGAAAACTTCAAAAGTTTGCCTGTAAGCACCGCTTCTTAAAGAAGAAGTGGTCGGCGATGCAGGATTTGAACCTGCGACCCCTTGGACCCAAACCAAGTGCGCTACCAAACTGCGCTAATCGCCGATATCTTAAGTAAATTGGGGTGACTGATGGGGCTCGAACCCACGACAACCGGAATCACAATCCGGGGCTCTACCAACTGAGCTACAATCACCACGGCATTTACATATTTTCAAATGGCGCACCCGGAAGGATTCGAACCTTCGACCAACGCCTTAGAAGGGCGTTGCTCTATCCAGCTGAGCTACGGGCGCATCGAAAACTTCAAAAGTTTGCCTGTAAGCACCGCTTCTTAAAGAAGAAGTGGTCGGCGATGCAGGATTTGAACCTGCGACCCCTTGGACCCAAACCAAGTGCGCTACCAAACTGCGCTAATCGCCGATGCTTACTGTTGTTTGCGAGTGACCTCGTTAACAACGGGGTGCATAATAGTGATTTGGCCGTGTTAGGTCAAACTTTTTTTTAAGAAAATAATTCAATCGGTCACTTTTAGTTCATAATGGTTAAATATTGCAAATATAAGCTAAAATTTGAACTCTTTTTTATAAAGTATCGCTTTATATACAATTGCATCTTGGCGCTATGATGCTTTTCTGCGAAAATACACAACATTAATAAATATGATCAAACAAACACGATTTGTGTATCCACGCCCCCTTTATTGGATGATCATATTTTGATGTATCAGTATCAAGTTAACTAACCCCAATGAAAGGTCACCCATGACGGCAAACATCATCGATGGTAAAGCAATAGCTAAACAAGTACGCAGTAATGTAGCTGAACGTGTTGCAGAGCGTGTAGCAAACGGTTTACGTGCACCAGGACTAGCAGTAGTGTTAGTTGGTCAAGACCCAGCAAGCCAAGTCTACGTTGGCTCTAAGCGTAAAGCATGTGAAGAAGTCGGCTTTGTATCTAAGTCTTACGATTTACCTGGCGACACCACAGAACACGACTTACTTGCTTTAATTGACCAACTTAATGAAGACAAAGAAGTAGACGGTATCTTAGTGCAACTGCCTTTACCACAAGGCCTTGATGCTGAAAAAATTCTTGAGCGTATTACTCCTCATAAAGATGTTGATGGTTTCCACCCTTACAATATTGGTCGTTTAGCACAGCGTATGCCGGCACTTCGTCCTTGTACGCCAAAGGGGATCATCACCCTACTCGACTCTACAGGTGTTCGTTATAAAGGGATGCATGCAGTCGTTGTTGGTGCTTCTAACATTGTTGGTCGTCCTATGTCGCTTGAGCTTTTACTTGCTGGCTGTACAACAACGGTATGTCACAAGTTTACACAAGATTTAGAAACACATGTTCGCCGCGCTGATTTATTAGTGGTTGCGGTTGGTAAACCTGAATTTATTCCGGGTGACTGGGTGAAAGAAGGCGCTATTGTGATTGATGTAGGTATTAACCGTCTTGAATCAGGAAAGCTTGTTGGTGATGTTCAATATGATGTGGCTGAACAAAAAGCGCATTTCATTACACCTGTACCAGGTGGTGTTGGCCCGATGACTGTTGCAAGCTTAATTGAAAATACGCTTGAAGCATGTGAAAAATATCACAGCTAAGAAGAGCTGAATTATTGCAAAAGGCTGCCAATGGGCAGCCTTTTTTGCTTTTAAGTTTTTTGTAGTTTTAACTGCTTAAGCTTTAGCATCTGAGGTAGCACTGAAAATACAATCATCATAAACATCAATAGGTATTGCCAGTCTTGGTATTGTTCGTTTATGAGCAAAACAGCGCATACTATTCCCGCGATTGGGTTGGCAATGGTGCCAAATGAAAACTCAGCCACACTCATGCGCCCTAATAACCAAACATACAGAGTATAGGCAATGGCAGTATTGGGCACGATTAACCAAAATAGCGCAGAGTATTGCAGCGCTGAAATAGGCTCAAATACCACTTGGTATTGCTCTGGGTTTAGCAAACTTCCATCGACAAAAGCAGCTAGCAATAATATGCTGCCACCAATGATTAACTGCCAAGTAAGTACCACCCACCAATGTATGTGCACCGACAAACTTTGTACTAAGGTGCTACCAATCACAATAGTCAGTAAGGCCCCCAATAAAGCCGCTACTCCCAATACATTTAATGTGACGTAAGCTGGATCAAACAATAACCACGCCAGTACAACCAAGGCTATGGCGCAAAATGCTTGAACTCTTGCTGGACGCTGTCCTTTTACAATCCATGCATACAGCAAAGCGACAACCGGCACTGACACCATCCCCACCCCAGCAATAGCTGCAGGAAGATTCACCGCCATGATAAAAATAAAGGCAAAAAACAGCGCTATATTCACAGCACCTAAAGTCAATAAACTTGGCCACTGCGATCGAGTTGGTAAACTAGGCTTAAGTAATAAAAGTAATAATCCTGCAGGCAATGCGCGCAATGCACCTAATAATAATGGCGGCCAATCTGGAGTGGCATATTTAGTCACAGCATAGGTAGTACCCCATAAAAAAGCAGGGATCATGGCAAGTAAAATATTCAATGTCTGTCCTTGTTAGTGAAAAGTAGCGTAAAAATAAAACCTCAAGTAAGGTTTAGGTCAATAGCTATGCCCAGTTAAAAACAAAAAAGGTTGCCTCTCGGCAACCTTTTCAATTTGTAATATCTCGGTGGATACTTAAGCTTTACGCCATGTTGTTTTACCCGCAGAATCTTCGAGTACAACACCGAGTGCATTAAGTGCATCACGGGCTTCATCAGCAGCTGCCCAATCTTTGCTGGCACGAGCTTCGTTACGTTTTGCAATCAAGGCTTCGATGTGTGCGACTTCGTCATCAGCTTGGCCACCTTGTAGGAAGGCTTCTGGGTCTTGTTGTGCAACGCCTAATACCTCTGCAACACTGCGAAGTACATAAGCCAACTTACCAGCTTGTTCTGCATCGCTGTCTTTAACACGATTTAGTTCTTTCGCAAGCTCAAATAACACAGGTAGTGCTTCTGGCGTATTAAAGTCATCATCCATTGCTTTTCTGAATTTAGCCACGTATTCATTGCTGGCTAAATCACATTCGATTGGTGTCACCCCGCGCAGTGCGGTGTAAATACGCTCAAGTGACGAACGCGCTTGCTCTAAATTTTCTTGCGAATAGTTAAGTTGGCTACGGTAATGACCTGAAATTAAGAAGTAACGAACTGACTCAGCATCGTACTCTTTCAATACGTCACGCACGGTAAAGAAGTTGTTTAATGACTTAGACATCTTCTCTTTATTAACCTGTACCATACCTGTGTGGATCCACGTATTAACGTACTTGCCGTTATTTGCGCAGCATGACTGAGCAATTTCGTTTTCATGGTGTGGGAATTGTAAATCTGAACCACCACCGTGAATATCAAAATGCTCACCTAAATGCTTAGAGCTCATTGCCGAACATTCGATGTGCCATCCTGGACGACCCTCACCCCATGGTGATGACCACGAAGGCTCACCTGGCTTGGCTTTTTTCCATAGCACGAAATCAAGTGGATCTTGCTTATCTTGTGCAACTTCAACGCGTGAACCTGCTTGTAGCATGGTTAAGTCTTGTTGTGATAAAGCACCGTATTGCTCAAATGTAGAGACATCAAATAATACATCACCATCAGCTGCAATGTAGGCATGGCCTTTCGCAATTAAACGTTCAACCATAGCGATGATTTCATCCATATGGTTTGTTACGGTTGGCTCAACATCAGGACGCAACATATTTAAGCTGTCAAAGTCTTCATGCATTGCTTTAGTCATGCGAGTCGTTAAATCATTGATAGACTCGCCTTTTTCGTTAGCACGTTTGATAATTTTGTCGTCAACATCGGTGATGTTACGTACATATTTTAAATCGTAGCCGATGTGACGAAGGTAACGAACAATTACATCAAACCCTACAAATGTACGTGCATGACCGATATGGCAGTAATCATAAATGGTGATACCACACACATACATGTCGATTTTGCCATCAACAAGGGGTTTAAACTGCTCTTTTTGTCGCGTAAGTGTGTTGTAAATTTGTACCATTTATAAAATGTCCTTAACGGTGTTTCGAGATTCTCTATGTTAACACTTGCAAAGCCGCTGCTCTAGCGCTTTATCAATTGAATAAGCACTTTGTTAATCGTTTTAAACAAGCTCTTTGTTAATCAAAGACAACTACTATAAAATAGTGCCATTATTAAACCAGATATAGGAAACCTCATGGTTGTACTACACACAAACTTTGGTGACATCACCATCAAAATGCACGAAAACGATGCACCAAACACAGTTAAAAACTTCTTAGAGTATGCAAACTCTGGCTTTTACAACGGCACTATCTTTCACCGTGTAATTGATGGTTTTATGGTACAAGGCGGTGGCTTTGAGCCAGGTATGGTTCAAAAAGAAGTAAACAACCCTATCGAAAATGAAGCAAACAATGGCCTTGCAAATAAAGTAGGCACATTAGCAATGGCGCGCACGCCGGATCCACATTCAGCAACTGCGCAGTTTTTCATTAACGTTAACGACAATGACTTCTTAAACTTCAGCAGTGAAACTTCACAAGGCTGGGGCTACTGCGTGTTTGCAGAAGTTGTTGAAGGTATGGACGTGGTAAACAAAATCAAAGGTGTTGCAACTGGCAGCGCAGGTTTCCACCAAGACGTACCACTTGAAGATGTAATTATCGAAAAAGTAACGGTTAGCTAATTTAATCGTTTAGTACTTTTTTAAGCGGGCCTTTGCCCGCTTTTTTGCGAGTAACCATGAAACAAAGTTATTTTATTGCCGACCTCCACTTAACAGAAAACCGCCCAGACATCACTGCGGCATTTTTTGATTTTCTTGATAGCAAGATTATTAATGATGACGTTGATGCCCTGTATATTTTAGGTGACTTTTTTGAAGTATGGGTAGGTGATGACTATCAAACTGACCTTTCAGTGAGCGTTGCCACACGTTTAAGCCAGGTAAGTGAAAGTGGTACTAAGGTGTTTTTTATTCATGGTAACCGCGATTTCATTATGCGTGAAGGCTATGCCAAAAGCGCGAGTATGACTTTATTACCCGAACAAGTTGTTATTGATTTATACGGCACCCCAACGGTTATCCTGCATGGTGATGAAATGTGCACCCAAGATGTTGAATATCAAAAGTTTCGCAAAAAAAGCCGTGGTTGGTGGTGGCCAAAATTAATGCTTGCTATGCCGCTTTGGTATCGCAAGAAGATTGCTCGCAACGCCCGCGAAAAATCAAAACAAAGCCAAGCTGGTAAAACATTAGAGATTTTAGATGTGACCGAAGATGCGGTTTTAGCCATGTTTGAAAAGCATCAGGTTACTAATATGATCCACGGTCATACTCACCGCCCTAATGTGCATCACTATAAGCAAAATGGAAAAACACTAACCCGCACTGTACTGGGTGACTGGTATGAGCAAGGTTCATACTTAAGAGCTACTCCAGAGCAGCAAAAACTAGTCCACACGCCCTTTAAATAAGCAATTTTTTAACTATGCTTTAACCAGTATTGTCAAAAAATGCATTATCTATGATGAGTCGGTTAAGCCTTTTATGTTGTTGTTTACTAATTAGCTTTTCAATCAATTGCCAAACTTGGCAATTGGTCACAGAGCCGTTTCCTCCTTATTTTATTGATGAGCCAAATAAGCCGGGCTGGCTGCACGAAGTCATCATCGCAGCACTGAAAACACAAAAACATCAAGCCACTATTGAATACACACATTGGGCTCGCGCGCTAAAGCTTGCCAAGCGCCATAAACGTGTCGCAGTGCTAGGTGCTTTTTATACAAAGCAAAGAGCGAGAGATTTTACATATTCACCTTCATTAGCAACCGCACATACAGTGTTATTCAAGCGTGTTGATAGCAAAATAACTTACACTGGCTCTTTGTATTCATTAAAGCCATATACAATCAGTAAAGGTGAAGACTATGTGGTAAGTGAGCAATTTGAGCACCACCCAAACCTTAGCGTGACAACCACAGGTAGCTTGATTGAGAGCTTGTTGCTATTAAAGCATGGTCGTGTTGATTTAGTTGCAGGCACAAAAGAAGTTGCCTTGTATTGGCTCGATAATAGCGAACGCCTACAGCAAGCAAAGCAAACAGAGTTAGAAATAGTTACCCCCTATCTTGCTACTCAACACTTACATGTGATTACTGATAAAAATCACCCTCAGGCTGAGCTTTTTCAGCAAAGTTTATCTTTAGGTCTTAAAGCAATTACGGCGTCAGGCAAGCTTTTAGAGATACTGAAGCATTATAAACTGAATGAAAAAGAAATTAGTCACATTACGCAACTATATGAAAAAACCTATGCTAACTAATTTTGTTCTTTTTCAAGCCTGGCAAGGTTATCTTAAACTTGGTTGCTATTCCTTCAGGTAGGTCTTTGCTTGCAACTAGCTGGATTTTTCCGTTAAGAACACTCGTAACCCATTCATGCACAAGATACAAACCTAACCCTGTATGACCATGGTTTCTAGATGTAGTCACGAAGGGGTCAAATAAGTTACTACGCAAAGAGTTATCAATCCCACAACCATTATCAGAAACGCTAATACAAAGGTCACCTTGTTGATTTAAATGTACATGCAATTGAATTTGTTTGTTATCAACCTCGTCAAAGGCGTGAGAAATTGCATTAACGATTAAACTCTCGATAACCTGAGAGATAATCCCAGGGCGACTAATAATGTCTTTTTTGACATCGATTTTAGTTTCTATGGTTACTTTTGAGGCTTTAAAGCGAGATTTTAAACCCAGTAGAAGATCATGGATGACTTTTTCGATATTAAAGCTAACAAGTTGATCATTCGAGCGATCATGGGCCATTTCTTTAAAGCTTTTCACATGAGCGATCGCTTTATCTAAATTTACTTTTGAGAGCGACAAATTATCGGCAATACGTTCAACACTCGTTTCTAAAAACTGTTTTGTGAACCCTTGGTCAATTTTATCTTTGAGTTGTTGATTAATTAATTGCGCATTTGATAGTGAAATAGCAGCACCACCCAATGGTGTATTCATTTCGTGGGCCACACCTGCCACCATTAAACCGAGTGATGACAACCTTTGTGCTTCAATAAGCTCACCCTGTAATTGATGCTGCTGTTTTATGTAACGTTGTAATTTAGTATTGGCTGCTAACAGCTCCTGCTGCTCGTGCTCTAAGTGTGCTCTGGCTTTAATAATCTGACGTTGGTCACGATAACTGCGTTTCAGATATAAGCCAGAAATTGATATCAAGCTTACAGCACATGCAAAAGCAATAAAAAAAGACCATAAAACAATCTCGTTTTGCACCGAATCATCAGCCTTTACCAGTACAATAATATCGTTTGTACCATTTGCGCTATTATTACCTAAGGTCATTTTTAAAAAGCTAGTTGCATGACTATGCGATGCAATAAGATCCTGAGATTTTGGCAGCTGGGTGATGACTTGCCATAATTGGCTATCTTCTTTACCGAGTGTCAGCATCGGCTGATCCAGCATAAACCCCCACTCTTTATCTTTGCGTGGATGTAACAACCAATAACCTTCACCATTAATTAATTGTATTTGTGCTTGCATGGTACTGAGTGACTTTATTTGCTGCAGAGTTTTCGACAGGTCAAAATTGACAACAATTAACCCGTTTAGAATAAAGCTATCGCTTATGGTTCGATAAGATGCTCTTAATGTTGGTTCATGTGGTGTAACAACTGCGCCGCGCTCGACATTTAAATCTATTGGCGTGATATAAACGTCCCCCTTACTGTGCTCCATCCCCTCGGTAAAATAATAACGACTACTTTTATTTTGTAGCTGTTGTTTTGGTACTAGCTCTGCTTGTCCTGCCTTAAAGTTAACACGGTACTTTTCTTGGCCTTCACTATCTAACCAACGAATTTGAGAAATGTTTTCTGCGGCTAAACCAAAGTTCACAAAATGGGTTTGTATTTGTTGCTCAAGTAATTCGTTTTCATCACTTTGCTTTAATATGTCATCGGCCACCAGCAACTTAACCACTTTTCGCACATCGCCAAGCTCTCTGCTTAAGGTGTTATGAGCGGCAAGTAAGGTGTTATCTTGCAAAAGCGTGATACTACTTTTTTGTATTTGATACTGGATCACATAAACCATCAAGCTAATTAATAAGCTAACAGCAACCATCACCATAAATTTAAAAAGTAGACTTTTTTTCAGTGACTTATATTGGCTTGTTACTTCTACCATAATAGTTAATTATACCTGCCCTTTAGCCACTGCAATGCATCATCATAAAACATGGGTTTTGCGTAATAGTAGCCCTGCCCTATGTAACACCCAGCTTCAATAAGCCAGTTGTGTTCAGCTTCTGTTTCAATGCCCTCAGCTGTTACTTCAAAGCCGAATTTTTCTGCCAGCAACATTATCATTTCGATAATGTGTTGGTTAGATTTTGACTCTTGAATATCGGTTACAAAGCAGCGATCTATTTTTATTATCTGCGCAGGAATTTCGCTAATATGGGCAAGTGACGAATAGCCAGTACCAAAATCATCAATACTAATTTTTATACCCAAGCCCGCAAAACGACATAAACATGTATTGATCTTTTCATAGTTAAAAATCGCTTGAGTCTCTGTTACTTCAAGCTCAAGTAACGAAGGTGAAATGCCATACTCCTCAATGCGTGCTGCAACCTCAACAAAGTAATCATCGGCTAACAAATCAAACGTCGATGCATTAAACGCGATTGGCAAACTAACGCCCTGCTCTGCAAATTGCTTAATCGTCTGCATTATTTTATCGAAAATAAGTTTGTCTAACTCACTGATAAGCCCTGCAGTTTCGGCAAGTGCAATAAACTCATCGGGTCTGACAAATGTTCCATCATCTCTTTGCCATCGCGCCAATGCTTCAAAACCAATCACTTCATCTGTGGTTAAATTAATCTTAGGCTGTAGGGCTACTTGAAGTTCTTTGTTGCGAATTGCAGTGCGCAACTCTTGCATAAGCTCATAGCGCCGGGTGATTGCTTTGGTATTATCTAACGTATAATAGAGAAGCTCAGCTCTTTGTGAGTTTTCATCATTAAGAGTAGACTCTGCTAAATTGAATATTTGCTCTGCGTTATGATCTTCAAAGGCGATTAGCTGCATAACTAAAATACGCACATCTAAAAACTGTTTTACCCCATCAATTTCAAAAGATTGACGTTTTAAAGAGTCAATAATACTTTCATCTTCAAATGCATGGCTTGACACTAAAACACCTAAACAATCACTTTTAAAAACAGCGATACGAGGGTGATATGGCGCTAAGGCTTGCAAAATATTCTCGCGCATTTTTAGATGTGTTTTTTTACAAAATTCATAGCCAAACCGAAAAGATTTTTCGTCAAACTGAAGTATCTCAAACACCACTAACTGAGTTTCTGCTTGTTCGTATTTGTTCATATTATCGATTTCGCGCTGGAGCCAGTTCCTGTTGGGCATGTTTAGCGTTATATCGGTGTAAGCAAGCTCAGTAAGCCGGTTCATCAGTGCAATATTCGAAAAGCCTGTACTGACATTTTCACTAAATACCTTTAGTAAAAATACATTATGCTCGTCGATGGGAACATCTGATTTAACAATCGTGATGTAATAGCTAATATCAACGTCTGCGGTATCAAAATAAAAAACACTGTAATGCTCAGAAAACACATGCTCTTTTTTATCTCTGGCTGAAATAAACGATTCCTGTGCTTCTTCACTGAGCACATCTGTGCTGAGCTCTTTACCATCAAGCCCTCTATAGCAGCCGATACTAGTTATAACTTTGGGGTGTTTATCAAAGTGCATTTCATTGCCAACGCATAATACGCCGCCTCCCTTAGATAGGTGCAAAATTTTACCTATTTCATCTAGCACCGCGTGAGAAAACGCACGTATATCGTGTTTACTATTAATGCTTCTTGCTGCATCGAGCACTAGCTGCAGTCCTTGTTTAGCACTTGAGATTTGCGAAATGTATTGATACGTACGAAGATGGCTACTAACGATAGATTTAAGCTTATCTACCGTCATATCTGACTTATTCCAGTATTCGTCAATATCAAGCGATTGCATTACTTGTGGTTCAGGAGCAAAGCTTGGTTGTCCTGTTAATAGCACTATGCGTATATCGTTATTGCCTAAAACGTGGCGAATGGTATTTACAAGCCTTAGGCCTGAATCATCTTCTTCCATTACCACATCAAGAAATACAATAGCGATATCTTTATGGCGCGATAAAACAGACGATGCCTCTGACACTGAATTTGCCGTTAATACCTCAAGAGACTCATTGTTATCTAGAGATATGGCATTAAAACTGTTTAGTAATGCTTGTTGGTAGTTTAAGTCATCTTCAACCGTTAAAACTTTCCATGTTTTTTGGGCATACGATTGTTCAGAAGCATCTTCTTTAAACTCGAAAGGCACATTAGAATCACGCATGACTTCTCCTTTTAACAACTTATGATTCTATTTTACGAATGTTAATAGCAACCTAGGTCAAAGGTAGTGCAAGATTTTAAAAGGTACAAATTATTTACTAAAACAATAAATGAATAAGCATTAGAAAAGTAATGAGAATTAGCTAATTTGGATAGGGGTAAAACCCACTAAACTTGGCAAGATAAATGAACTAGAGCGCCAAACAGGCGCTCTGATTTAATATATTATGCAGGCACACCGCTGTGAAATTTAAAGTCTTCATCTGGGGTTGAAATAAGCTCAGCTTCAAGTTGACCAAAAAATTCAACACGCTCAGTAATATCAAACTCACTGATTTCTTGCGCAAGGGTTAGATAATCTTGATAATGGCGCGCTTCAGAGCGCAGGAGTGAGATATAAAAATCACCTAAACGCTTATCAACATGCGGGGCTAATTTAGCAAAACGCTCACAAGAGCGGGCTTCGATGTAAGCACCGATAATTAACTTATCAACTAAAGCATCTGGCTCGTAAGTTTTTACATGGCGAAGCATGCCTTTAGCATAACGACACGGAGTAATACTTTTATATTCAATGCCGTACTCATCCATGATCTCCAACACTTGATAGAAGTGGTGCAGCTCTTCTTTAATAAGCATGACCATTTTATCAATGAGATCTTGCCCATATGGAGAGTTTGATTTTGGGATCATCGACTTAGTCAGCTTGTTTTTATCTGCAAGCTCTCGCCAATCACCTTCACGCTTGTAAATAAGTGTCTCAAAAGGCTTCAACCATTCAAGTAAAGCGTCGCTACTTTCTTTATCAACGGCATATTTGCGAATTAAGAACATCGCGCTTTGCGCCGCTTTTAACTCACAAATAAGGTGATCGATTAAAACTATATCTAAGTTTTCTTTTTTGGTTGCCGCAGCAATCCACTCATCAGGCGTTTCGCACTTTAAAAAAGCATGAATTGGCGCTAACAAATCAGAATAAGGCACTGAATAACTTCTCATCAAAAATCTTGGTTTGATTTTACCACATAATTAAGCCTGCATTCCATGACCCATATCAGTGCAAAGTAATTTCCTATATGCACTAAAGAGTTACATTCAATCGACTGTTTCGATTATTTCAGCTTCTTGACAAGATTTAATTACTGAACCATAACTTAATCAAAGCTGTACAAAAATAAAACAGCTACTATTCCTTTTTTACAGGGGCAACAATTATGATTTTAAACCACTTATGGGGCTTATACGCCCATCCACTCGAAGAATGGCAAACGATTGATAATCGCCATGAGAGTTTGCGCTATAGCCTATCTCATATCCTATTAATTGCATGTATCCCTTCAATTATGGGCTACTATTCGTCGGTTCACTTAGGATGGAGTATTGGTTCTGGTGAAGCTGTATTTTTAACCCATGATAGTGCATTGATGATCGCAGTAGCGATGTATTTTGCACTCATAGTAGGCGTATTTGCGCTTGCTTATCTAGCTCATTGGATGGCAGTAACATTTGGTGCTAAACCCACTTTCACACAAACCCTAGAACTTGCCGCTTATACAGCAACGCCAGTGTTTATGTCGTCATTTGCAGCATTTTTGCCAGAGCTTTGGTTTGTAGTGTGTGTTGGCTTAGTTGCACTTGCCTATTCTGTTTACCTACTTTACACAGGCGTGCCTATTCTCATGCACATTCCTGAGGAAAGAGGTTTTATTTATGCAAGCTCGGTCGTTACTTGCGGGCTTATTCTGTTAGTAATTATTTTAGCTGCAACAGCTATACTCTGGACAAACGGTATTGTTCACCCCATGTTTACTTGATCTCATTATTATTTCCTTTCTTTCCAAAACAAAAAAGGAGCTGTAAAGCTCCTTTTTTATCATCTTGAAAACAGTGACTAGTCAGCGCTATTTTCTTCTTGATTATGAAGTTCTAAACCCGCAGACATAGCATTTTCACGCGTTGATTTTGCTGAATCGTTACGTAAACGGTCAATGTGGTTTAGGTACTCTTGATCAATATCGCCGGTGATGTACTGGCCATCAAATACAGACGTTTCGAAACGAGTGATTTCAGGGTTCTCTTGGCTAACCGCCGCAATCAAGTCATCTAGCGATTGATAGATAAGACCATCCGCACCAATGCTAGCATTGATATCTTCAACTTCACGACCATGAGCAATTAACTCTGCAGCCGATGGCATGTCGATACCATACACGTTCGGGAAACGAATCTCAGGCGCAGCTGAAGCGAAGTAAACGTTCTTTGCACCTGACTCACGAGCCATCTCAACGATTTGTGCTGACGTTGTACCACGAACAATTGAGTCATCAACAAGTAATACGTTTTTACCTTTGAACTCACGGTCAATAGCATTCAGTTTTTGACGAACTGATTTCTTACGCATCTCTTGACCAGGCATGATGAAAGTACGGCCAATGTAACGGTTTTTAACAAAACCTTGGCGGTATGGCAAGTTAAGAGCTGAGGCAATCTCAAGTGCTACATCACATGATGTTTCAGGAATTGGAATAACAACGTCGATGTCTTTGTCGGCCCATTCGCGAGCGATTTTTTCACCTAACTTAGTACCCATGTTTACACGCGTTGCATAAACAGACATACGGTCAATTGTTGAATCTGGGCGCGCAAAGTAAACAAACTCGAAGATACATGGTGAGTAAGTAGCTTTTTCTGCACACGCTTGCGAGAAAAACTGACCGTCTTCAGTAACGTAAATTGCTTCACCTGGCGCAACATCACGCACAAACTCAAAACCATCAGTTTTTAATGCAACGCTTTCAGATGCAAACATATATTCAGTGCCATTTGCAGTTTCACGCTTACCAAAAACTAATGGACGAATACCGTTAGGGTCACGAAAAGCAACAATACCGTGGCCAATGATCATTGCAATTGTTGCATAACCACCTGTCACTTTGTTATTAACTTCGGTTACCGCGGTGAAAATATCTTCTGCATCTAACTTAAGCTTATTTGACTTACTTAACTCATGCGCCACGATATTAAGTAAGATTTCAGAGTCTGATGTTGTATTAACATGACGGCGAGCTTCTGAAAATAATTGCTGCTTTAATGCTTCTGCATTTGTTAAGTTACCATTGTGCGCAAGCGCAATACCAAATGGCGAGTTAACATAGAAAGGTTGCGCCTCAGACGAGCTAGATGAACCAGCTGTCGGATAGCGTACATGGCCAATACCAATAGTGCCTTGCAGACGTTTCATATGACGGGTATGAAACACATCTTTCACTAGGCCATTGGCTTTGCGTAAGCTAAACGTGTTGTTTTCAATGGTAATGATGCCCGCTGCATCTTGACCACGGTGTTGCAAAACAGTTAAGCCGTCATATAACGCCTGATTAACAGGAGAAGTGCCGACTATGCCAACGATACCACACATTAAATTTATCCTCGCCGATTAACGGTTTACCGAATTTAAAAAGCTTGAGTTGTTTTCGAGGTACGAAAAGAACCACTCAACAACAAAGCCAAATTCTGGAATCAAAATAGAGTTGCCCCACCAATGCGTATTTGGTGCACCGGTAAAAGCATCAAGAAAGAAAAGTAACGCGCTCACGACCAACACGCCACGAAGAGCACCAAACACAATGCCAAAAACACGGTCTGTGCCAGATAAACCAGTACGCTGTACAAGTTCACCTAAAATATAGTTTAGTAAACCACCCAACAGGAGTGTCGCAAAAAATAATATGGCAATTGCGGCTGCATTTCTTAAAAGGGGTTCTGAAATACTTGTTAGGAAGGATGCTAAATATTGGTAAAACAAACTAGAGATGATAAATGCGCCAGCCCACACCGCTAAAGACATTGCTTCTTTTATAAAGCCACGTATTAAACCGATGATAGTGGATAGTGCAATAATGCCAAGTATGGCGTAATCAACCCAGATCATAAGAACCAACTAGTCGTTAATTTGGGGCGCATTCTATACCCAAACCACCTGTAGATGCAAGAATTCAGCATGAGATAAAACGTATTTAGGCAAGGCATTGATTGTAGGTAATGGTGTACCCATTAGCAAAATCAATAACGCAGAATAAATACGTTTTAGCCATGCCCTTCGGGCGCTTCACAGAGCTTCCACTACTGTGTTGTGGCAACTTGAAAGGTACCTACATTCCTGTATTGCCACGCCGTGTATTGAAAGCCCTGTGATAGCGCTGAATCATGGATCTACAGGTGGTTTGGGTATAAGAACCACCTGTAGATGCAAGAATTCAGCATGAGATAAAACGTATTTAGGCAAGGCATTGATTGTAGGTAATGGTGTACCCATTAGCAAAATCAATAACGCAGAATAAATACGTTTTAGCCATGCCCTTCGGGCGCTTCACAGAGCTTCCACTACTGTGTTGTGGCAACTTGAAAGGTACCTACATTCCTGTATTGCCACGCCGTGTATTGAAAGCCCTGTGATAGCGCTGAATCATGGATCTACAGGTGGTTTGGGTATAAGAACCACCTGTAGATGCAAGAATTCAGCATGAGATAAAACGTATTTAGGCAAGGCATTGATTGTAGGTAATGGTGTACCCATTAGCAAAATCAATAACGCAGAATAAATACGTTTTAGCCATGCCCTTCGGGCGCTTCAAAGTTAAATCACTTTGTAATTTCAAACTGAGTAACTTTACCATTTAACTTGGTTAACTGCTTTAACTCAGGAAGCTTACTCTCTAACTCTTTCTTGTTAAGTGAAGGACCTACAAAGACTTTTGTCAGTGTGCCGTTCGGGGTTTTTATCGGGCGCGTGAAAGTTTTGAAACCATTCGCTTTTAGTTTTTCTTGAAGCGATTTCACATTAGGTGCATGAGAAAAACTCCCCAATTGAATAACATACGCCATTTTGGTGAGGTTTTCTTCTGGCTTACGGGTTGGCTCAGGAGTATTAGCGACCGGCTTTGCAGGCTCTTGCACTGCAACTTTTGGCTCAGCTTGATTAATCACAGGCTCATCTATTGATGCTTCAATCATTTTCGGGGCATCGCTAAATGATTGCTGTTCTGTTGCCGTTAACTCGGCATCATTAGCTTTAACATCTTCAACAGCAACTTCGGCGGGTTGCTCAGCTGATGCCACTTTATTGTCTATAGCTTGTTGTAAGTCAATCGTGGTGAACTCAGGGCGGTCAGGGATCGCTTTAAAGTTTTCTGCATGATGAACTTTCTCTCCGTCCAAAATATTTGGAATGAAGACAATAGCCGCTACAACCACAATGGTGGTTCCTACTAAGCGATTAATAAACCCTGCGTTCACCGATTTCCTCTCTATTCTTTAAAGTAATTGATAGCAGCAGCCACAGTTATAAATGACCCAAACACAATCAATAAGGTGCTTTTATCTAGCTTTGGTAACATTGCATCTAATGCAGCTTCAACACTCTTATAATGGGTGCTAGGCGCTGTTGATGGCGTTTCTGCTAATGCGCTGGCAAGGTTTTCGACGGTATCTCCGCGAAAACAGTCTAAACTCGCCAACGACCATTCATCAACTACATCGGCCACAGCCGACATAGCAGCCACTTTATCTTTATCTGCAAGCATAGCGACTAATGCATGAATTTTAAACCCTTGATCTTTATACACGCTTAATTTACGTGCTAAATAACGAGCCGACTCTGGGTTATGAGCTACATCAGTAAAAATAAGTGGTTGCTCACTTAGCTGCTGAAAGCGACCTTCAACCGTTAAGTTTGCTAAACAGTCTCTTACTTGTTGTTCATTTGGTAATAAATCAAGCTTACTAAGTAGAGTCAATGCTGTGGCAGCATTTTGACAAGGGATCGCAGGTTTAGCTAAACGCCAGTCATTGGCTTTGTATTGCCAATTAAAGCCTTCACTGTCTTCTGTAAATTTAAAGTCGCGACCTGATAACACCATATCGGCGTTAATTTCATTACCGTAATCAGTTACTGTGTGTGGAATAGCTAAATCGCCAACGATTGCGGGCGTATTGGTACGGAAAATACCGGCTTTATCATACCCAACAAGTTCACGAGTATCACCTAGGTATTCTTTATGGTCTAAATCTATGGTGGTGATCACACAAGCATATGGATTGACTATATTAGTAGCATCATAACGACCACCTAGACCCACTTCTAAGAGTACATAATCAACCGCATGGCGTTTAAAAATAGCTAAAGCGCCCAGTGTTCCGTATTCAAAATAAGTCAGTGGTGTGTCACCTCGGCCTTTTTCGAGCATATCGAAAGCATCAACATGGTATTGATCATCAAGCTCTTGGCCATTAATACGCACGCGTTCGTTGTAACGAATAAGATGCGGAGAAGCATAAGTCCCGACACTAAAACCTTGTGCAAGCAGTAAGCTTTCTAAGCAACGAGCTGTCGTTCCTTTACCATTCGTACCTGCAATAAGGATTATTTTGCTTGATGTATCGAGTAAGCCGACTTGGTTTGCCACACGGTCTACGCGCTCAAGACCCATTTCGATATTGGCTGGATGTACACTTTCTAAATAACAAAGCCAATCATCAAGGCTTGATGATTGGCTAGGAAGGATTTCTGTCATAGCGTTTAATCAGTTAAGCTGAAATTTACGCTACTCTATGCTCTTGTTCAGTAGAAGGCAAGTTCATAAATTTCGCTAAGATACGTGCAAGGGTGTCACGCATTTCACGGCGGTCAACAATCATGTCGATTGCACCATGCTCTAGCAAGAATTCACTGCGTTGGAAACCTTCTGGTAGCGTTTCACGTACTGTTTGCTCGATTACGCGAGGACCCGCAAAACCAATTAATGCTTTAGGCTCTGCAACGTTCACATCACCAAGCATTGCCAGCGATGCAGATACACCACCCATTGTTGGATCAGTTAATACTGAAATAAACGGTAAACCTTTTTCGCTCATCTTTGCAAGCGCAGCACTTGTTTTAGCCATTTGCATTAATGACATAAGGGCTTCTTGCATACGTGCACCACCCGATGCAGAAAAACAAATAAGTGGCATATCATGCTCTAAGCATTGGTCAACAGCTTCAACAAAACGTGCACCTACTACTGACGCCATTGAACCACCCATAAATGAGAATTCAAATGCAACAGCAGCAACAGGAATGCCTTTTAAACGGCCTTTCATTGCAACAAGTGCGTCTTTTTCACCACTTGCTTTTTGTGCTTGGGTGATGCGGTCAGAGTATTTTTTAGAATCTTTAAACTTTAATACGTCTTTTGGTTCGTGTTCAGCACCAATTTCGTGACGATCAGCATCATCTAAAAAGTTTTCTAAACGTTTACGGCCACTTAAGCGCATGTGATGATCACACTTAGGACATACGTTGAGTGCTTTTTCTAATTCTGCTTTGTATAAAATTGAATCACAGTCTGTACACTTAGCCCAAACCCCTTCAGGGATTTCTTTACGACCTGATGATTTAGTCGTTTTAGGTAAGATTTTTTCTAACCAACTCATTTGCAACTCTCTTAAATGCTGTTCTGTGTCGCAGTCTGTTTAATCAAGTATGCTCGATGCACTACTTCTAGTAATTAAACAGACAGATTTTTTCAATTAAAACATGAATTACCCGTAGACGATATAAAAAACTGGTCTTAGTAGTGCAGCACTTTCAGTTAACTATCTGAATCAGGTAAAAACAGAGGTCCTAATGGTGTTTTAGGAATACCAAAGTGTTCAGGGTAATCCACATCCACTAAGTAAAGACCAGCAGCCTTTGCTGTGGCACTTGCCTTAGCGCGTTCTTTTAAATCAAGTAATTCTTTTAACCAGACTGGTTCATGTTTATGCAGACCAATATCCATCAAACAGCCAGTAATATTTCGTACCATATGATGTAAAAATGCATTCGCTTTAATATCAATTATCACATAGTCACCTTGGCGTTTTACCGACAAATGGTGAATCGTACGATTTGCTGTATTCGCTTGGCAATGCAGTGCCCTAAAAGAGGTAAAGTCATGCTCACCAATTAAATACTGACAGGCTTCTTGCATTTTAGTTTCATCGAGTGGGTGATGAAAATGCGTCACCCCTTCGCTCATGATTGCACCGCGATAGGTGTAATTATAAATAACGTAACGATAGCGACGAGCTGTGGCGCTAAAACGAGCATGAAAATCTTCACTGACAGGCTCGGCAAACCGAATAGAAATATCTTTCGGTAACAGGGTATTCATGCCCATTGTGAATGCAACCATTTCACGTTCTGCATGAGTGTCAAAGTGAACCACTTGCCCTGTGCCGTGAACACCAGCATCAGTGCGGCCAGCACATACGATTTCGACTGGGTGATTACAAATCCGCGACAACGCCGTTTCTACTTCTTGCTGTACGCTATTGACATGTGATTGACGTTGCCAACCACTGTAACGGGCGCCGTTGTACTCTACTCCAAGTGCTACTCGCATAATGATCTATTTACCTACTGTGCTAAATGACAGGGCATTTTATGCGATCTGCTCGCGCAATAAAAGCACCCTTGTACTTCACCCTGTTAGCACGATTAGTTTTTAATCGTCCTCAACGTTGTCTAAGCCCTTGGTACCTTCTTTAGCGCGAAGTTTGTGATGAATAGCTGACTTAATCAACATGTAACCACTGATAGGTGCGGTGATCAGTAAGAAAATTGAAATTAGGATCTCTTTAACGCTCACTCCATCATGGTGATAGCTAAAATACACCATTGCAGCGATAAGTAATGATGCCATTCCTAAAGTAGTGGCTTTAGTTGGCCCATGTAAACGCATAAAAAAGTCTGGCATTTTCACTAAGCCAATCGAACCAATCAAAATAAAGCAACCACCAATTAACAGTAAGATTGATACAATCCATTCACTCATTATTTGTTACCTTATTCAATAATATCGCCGCGCAGCAAATATTTACATACTGCAACGGTACTAACAAAACCAAGCATGGCAATTAATAAAGCGGCCTCAAAATAAAGCCCGGTATCCATACTCATGCCATAAAGAATTATCAGCGCAATGGTGTTAATAAACATCGTATCTAGCGCTAATATACGGTCAGGTACCGATGGACCCACTATTAAGCGCCATAAATTTAGTAATAACGAGATGGCGATCATCGCATAGACAATTAAAAATACGGTATCTAGCATCTAAAAATCTCCTTAAGCGGTGCTTCATAGCGCTGCTTAATAGTATTAATTAACGCCTGTTCATCTGCTAAATCGAGCACATGGATCAGTAAATAGCGCTGCTCAATTTCTTCGCCCTCTTCGAGTGACTCAGGAATAGGATAAACCTCTGCACTAACTGTGCCTGGGGTTAGTGACACAGTGCTTGCCAAAATAGTGATTGGCATTTCATGACTTAAATCAAGTGGTACTTTTATAAATCCCGGACGCAACTTTTTAGTCGGCCCGAGTATTAAAAGCGCAACTTGTAAATTGGCAGTGACAATATCGTACAGCACTAAAAGTAAGTACTTAAACGCCAATCCTGGTCTAACAATAAGGGGCTGTGGATCGCGAAATGGAAAAGTGATCCACGGAATTGTTATAGCAAAAAAAGCAGCTAACAGCAGATGCCCTGGCGACACGCTATTATTGAGTAATAACCAAACAACAAAAAGTAATACACTACGAAATGGAGTCGGTAGCCAACTAAAACGAGCTTCTAAACGCATTATTGGCCTCCTTGTAATACATTCTGAATGCCTTGGTTTATATCAAACAATTGCTCAGAGGTTGCTAGCATATATTCAGATATTGGCCCTGCAAAAATAACCATTAACGGCGAGCATGCTAACAGCACAATGACCGCAGTCACTTGTAAAGGGTGTGCTTTTACGCCCTCAATTGCTTCACTATCTTTATATTTGTGATCCCAAAAAAGGCTTGTACCAGCACGCGATATCGCAACCAACAGTGCCAAACTAGATAAAATATAAATAGGCCAAAACAACATGGCTTTTTCGCTATCTAGAGTACTCTTTAAAATCCAAATTTTACCGACAAAACCTGACAATGGTGGCATACCCACCACGGCAAGTGCCGCAATAACAAAACAAATACCTAACAAGAATGGCTGAGCAACTGCACGCCCCGCCACTAATCGGTCAGCGACCTTACCGCGCTGCTGCGCAATTAAATCAGCCAATAAAAACAGGACAGCACAAATTACAGTTGAATGAACTAAATAGTAGAGTAACGCAGCTGTGGCAGAGACATTTTGAATGGCCACCAACGCAACGAGAGTACCAACCGACACCACCACCAAGTTGGCAATCAACTTACGGAAATCTTGGCTAGCTAAAACACCAATAGCGCCCATCACAATTGTCGCCAGTGCTAAGCCCCACAACCAAGGCTGTGCCATATGAGCAAGCTCACCTGCATTCTCACCAAATATAACGGTGTATACACGCAGCATGGCATAGACACCTACCTTAGTCATAATCGCAAATAATGCAGCCACCAATGGCATTGCACTTGCGTAAGTATTTGGTAGCCATAAATGTAAAGGTAAGAGCGCGCCCTTTAGTGCAAACACGACAATCAGTAACAAGCCACCTATTTTCGCAAGGTATACATCATCACCTTTTAGTAAAGGGACTTTTTGTGCTAAATCAGCGATATTTAATGTTCCTAGGACACCATATAGAATACCTAACGCGATTAAGAATACACTTGAACCAATTAGGTTTAATATCACGTACTGCAGTGCTGCTCGTGTTTTGTGTTTGTCACCGGCATGCATCAATAGCGAATAAGAGGCAATCAGTAACACCTCAAAAAATACAAATAGGTTAAACACATCACCAGTTAGAAAAGCACCATTCACACCCAGAATTAAAAAATGGACTAGCGGGTGAAAAAAGCTGCCTTTTTTGTCATCACCTGCACAGCTATAAAGCACAATCACTGCGCCCAATAGGCTCGTTAGTAGCACCAGTAATGCAGAGAGCCTATCAGCCACAAGCACAATACCAAAAGGTGCTGACCAATCACCGATAGCATAAACCAGTGATGCAGTAGTATTAACATGAAATAGCAAATAAGCACTTATTAGCAACGTAACTATCGATAAAATAACGGAAGCTACACGACGAATATGTAAGTTTTTACCGCACGGTGGCATTAATAAAATAACGCCCGCCAACATAGGGATTAAAATGGGTAAAGAAGCTAAATGCTGAATCATTTTTGCTCCTTAGATGATTTTAATAAATGACCGTCAACATGATCATTACCCAAATCAGCACGACCACGAATAGCTAAAATAACCACAAAGGCGGTCATCGCAAAACCGATAACTATAGCGGTAAGCACAAGTGCTTGCGGTAATGGATCCGCATACTCACTAGCACTGCCTAGTACTGCAGCTTTATTAATCGTTAAGCGACCTGACGAGAATAAAAATAGGTTAACCGCGTACGATAACATGGTTAAACCAAGCACAACCGGAAAGGTACGTGCTCTTAATATTAAGAAAATCCCGCATGCAACCAGCACGCCCACGCATGATGCGTACAATACTTCCATTAAATATTTACCTCTCGCTTGGGTGTATCGGCAGTCAATTTACCTAAACTTGCCAAAATCATCAGCGTTGCACCTACAACAGTTAAATACACACCTAAATCAAATACGATAGCACTGGCAAGTTCTGTTTTGCCGACTAACGGAATATCAAAATAATCAAACCACGTTGTTAAGAACGGACGGTCAAAGAACCAACTCCCCACACCTGTGAACAACGCAATGGCAATACCTGATGCAATAATTTTGCGATAATTCACATCAAATCTGTCTGCAATCCAGTGTGAACCATTTGCCATATATTGCAAAATAAACGCAATCGCTGTTACTAGACCTGCAATAAAACCACCACCCGGTAAATTGTGACCTCGTAAGAAAATATAAGCAGACACCAATAATGCCAGTGGTAATAGACTTTGCGAAATACTCGACAGTAAGATTGGATAACGCTCTCTAGCCCATGGGCGCCCTTCGCTATCACTTGCCGGCATAAACAATGGCAGATTAATAAGTAATTTATAAATACCTAATGCGGCAATACCCAGTACGGTTATTTCACCAAGGGTATCAAAGCCCCTGAAATCAACTAAAATCACGTTTACAACGTTAGTACCGCCACCGCCAGTTTTAGCATTGGCAATAAAGAAATCAGAAATTGATTCAAGCGGTCTGGTCAACAGCGCGTAGCAGATACTGGCCACAACAACCCCAACAGCAGAGGAAATCCCTAAGTCACGCAAGACACGCAATGAACTGGATTCTTTAGGGGTTCGCTGCGGTAAAAAGAATAATGCGAGCATCAGTAGCATCACAGTGACAACTTCAACTGTTAACTGAGTCAGTGCTAAGTCTGGCGCAGAGAATCGAGTGAAAGCTACAGATACCATCAGACCTACAATTGAAATCATAATCAAAGATATCATTCGCGAACGATGCCAAATAACAGTGACAAGCGCACCGATAATTAACAGACCCGCGCCAATGGCGTTATGAAAATCAATAGGTGTTAATTCACTTGTGCCCGCGAGTTGTTGCATCTCAAACAATGGCCAACCAGCACACATCAAAACAACCGCAATCATTACAAAAGCGTATCGTTGCAATGAACCATTTTCAATACGGTTAACTTTAGCTTGTGACCATTTGATCACAGAATACAGGCCTCGTTCAAAGCCTTTTTTAGCATTTAATGTCGGTAATGAAGCTTGGAAATGGAACAGGTGCTTACGTTGCACATAAATAAGCACACCGCAGCAAGTAGCAATAAAGCTCATTAATAAAGGTAAGTTGAATCCATGCCATACCGAGAGCTTATAATCTGGAGCTGCATCACCAAGTACCGCGTACGAAGCAGACGCTAAAATATCGCTCACAGCAAAGTGAGGGAACATACCCACTAATAAACATAACACCACTAAAATTTCGATTGGCACACGCATGTAACGTGGCGGTTCGTGTGGCTGTTTAGGTAAATCAATCGGGTCACCATTAAAGAACACGTCATGAATAAAACGTGCAGAATAAGCGACCGATAAAGCACCAGCTATAGTTGCTAAAACCGGAATGAGCCACGACATCGAACCTAGTACTTGCTGATGCAAGGTTTCAGCAAAGAACATTTCTTTGGATAAGAAACCATTTAACAATGGCACACCAGCCATCGCAGCCGCAGCAACCATTGCAAGCGTGGCAGTATAAGGCATAAAGCGCCACATACCGTTTAGTTTGCGCATGTCACGAGTACCCGTTTCATGATCAATAATACCGGTCGCCATAAACAATGAGGCTTTAAACGTTGCATGGTTAATAATATGGAAAATCGCTGCAACCGTGGCAAGTTCAGTATCTAAACCAAGTAATAACGTGATAAGACCCAAATGACTGATGGTTGAATAAGCAAGTAGACCTTTTAAGTCATGCTTGAATAATGCGATATAAGCGCCAACCAATAAAGTAGCAAGACCAGTCATAGCAACCAAGATAAACCACGTATCAGTGCCTGCTAATGCTGGGTAGAAACGGGCAAGCAAAAAGATACCAGCTTTAACCATGGTAGCTGAATGTAGATAGGCACTGACAGGTGTAGGTGCAGCCATTGCATGCGGCAACCAAAAATGAAACGGGAATTGCGCCGATTTAGTAAACGCCCCCAAAAGCACCAATACTAACGCTACTTCGTAGAGCGCATGAGATTGAATTAGTGCTTTACTCGCTAAGATAACATCCAGATCATAACTACCAACGATGTCACCAATCAATAATAAGCCTGCCAATAGCGCAAGACCGCCCGCCCCTGTAATAGCAAGCGCCATGCGTGCCCCCTTACGGGCTTCAGATTTATGCCACCAATAGCTAATAAGCAAAAAGGAACTAATACTGGTAAGCTCCCAGAATAGCCAAAGCTGGATAACATTATTCGACATTACTATTCCGACCATCGCGGTCATAAATAGCATTAAGTAGCAATAAAGCTTAGGCAGGGAGTCGTTATTACTTAAATAATAACGCGCATAGAAAATCACTAAGGTACCAATACCTAAGATCATGTATAAAAAGAGTAAGGTTAAACCATCAAGTCTAAAAGACACTTGCATGTTTAATAACGGGATCCACTCTGCGCTGTAGCGAATCATTTCACCAGAAAATACCGCAGGTGTGTACGAGAATACTATTCCAAGGGCAAGCAAAGGCGCTAGCATAGTCAAAGCGGTACTTTGATTACGCGTTAGTTTTGAGGTGCAGGATGAAATAACACTGCCGATTAAGGATAACAGGGGTATCCAGAGCAAAGTCATAATTAAGAGCCTTTTAGTGTCATAAGAATATCAATACTGCTGCTAGTTATAATTAGTTGCGTACTGTTCATTTGGATGGTTAAAAGTTGGCTTCAAAAAAAGCTTACAATGCGTATAGTTATACTGTTCAGGGGCTATTTTGTCTATAGCAGCCACACCTATTCGCACAAGTTTTAACCACTTTGCATACTAAAATAGCAATAAATTGACGATTAGTCAGAAAAACTATGTTTAGTTGAAGCCATTGTAATTGAAGGTTTTAAGCCCAAAAAAGCAAAGTAATCTAAAAATCGAACAGGCTTTGTTAAGGGCTGGTTAATTTGCTTTTGCCAAAGTTGTCGATACTGTTCAGACAGCCCCATTAACTGATACTGCATAATTGACCAATCAGGGCTTGGCTTATAGGCCAAATTATTATTACAAGCGATACTCTTTTGCCAGCCTACTGGAGGTTTAAGCTGACGCGCTATAAATAAATTTGGTGCAACATGACCCTGCTGCTGACATAGCCACTGCTGCTTTTGAGTTGGCAATGTGTATTCATCTTCAAAGCCATTAAAATGCATCAACTCATGTAAAAACACAGCATAAGGCTGTGTTGAATTAATATGCATTATTCCGCCACGCACGTTAGCACTGCCCTGTTCAGACATCATAATAATAAAATCAAATCCAGCGGGCCACGTGTAATCTTCTGCCTGATACCAATCACACTGCAGCACATTATCACTGCTGTTACATTGAAATTGGTCTGCGACATAAACAACTTCGCTAAAACAAAAACTGTTGAGCGAAGGTTCTGGCTTTGACTCGTAACGTTGCTTAAACAACTTCAGCGTAGCAATTCCATCAGCGTGATCAGTCATCATCAGCACATTAAAATGGCACTGTGGCTGTGCTTTCAAATCATTTAGCGATAACACAAATTGATGTTGTTCTGCATATTGAGGACTTATATTTGCTGTTGCCATGCTTTGTCGTAAATACCAAGATTGTTTGGCATTACCATTTGGTAATTGGCCGCTACGCCACAGCATAGAAATAGCCTGCCATTGTTGATCCGCTGCCAGATGATCAGCTAAGCGTTGTTGCTGTAAACGACTGAAGCTATCAAACCGAGTTTGCCACCATAATTGCGCAGCAGAGTAATCACCCTTTTGTAAAAATCGCATGGCAAGTTGATAGGTTGCATTAATATTTTTAAGTTCAGCGAGCCTTCGTAATTGCAGGGTTGAAAGTGTGTCCAATTGCGTGTTGAGGGCATTAGGCGCTAGGTGATAAATAGCAACGGCTTGGGAAGGTCTCTTCTGAGCGTAAAAAACGTAACTTGGAGAAAACAATGATACTGAGCTTGAAACACAGCCCAAGCTCAGTAAAGTAATAACCAGCAAATAAACACTAGCTCGCGTCTTCACCAGCCATTAACTCAAGTTCTAAGCGAGCGTATTTATATTCAACAAACTCATGCACATTGGTGGCAAGGGCAAGTCTAAAGTAATCAGCAGCCAAGTAATTATCACCTGCCGCTTGATGCATCTTAGCGAGGTAAAAATAGGCTTCACATAAGCGGTGTGCATACTCTTGTTCAGAGGTAACCCCTTCGATGATACCAGACAAGAATTCAAACTCACTGACATCGCCTAGATACAGTGCAAGTAACTGGTAACCCCATTGAGACTCGTCAACACCTTGTGCATTTGCTTTTAAGTCAATTAAGGCCTGTGCTTTATCGGCTTCTGATTGAGCTAAGTAAAGCCAAAGTACACGGTATGGGTCGCTTGGTGAGCGATTTAAAAACTGTTGCAAATCATCTTGAGCAAGTAACGGGCGATCAGCATAGTAGAGCGCAATCCCTCTGTTTAAATAAGCATATTCATGCTGCTCATTTAATTCTAGTGCTGAATCAAAAAACTCATAAGCTTGTTCATACTGTTGCATGAGTGTGTGGTGAATACCTAAAAAGTTATACACCTCAGCTAAATCAGGTTTAAGCTTAATCGCACGGTTAAAATCGATACGTGCCAGTGTCGACATGCCTAAGCTGTCAAATAATACACCGCGGTCATAATAAAGTTTGGCTTGTTGTTCTGCACTCAAATCTGCACGATTTAAAAGTTCAGAGTAGCGCGCAATCGTAATTTCATTGCGGAAATCAGGCAGTAGCGGCGCAGTAAATGGAACATTAACAATCGGAACTGACTCAGGTTGTGAGGTTGTTTGACACGCACTTAAAGAAAAAATAGCCACTGCGGTCAATGCTAAGTGTTTAAAAATCATTAAATTCCTTAATACCTGAATTTTCTGTAGACAAAATCGAAGCTAATAGGTTTCATTAAAGCATAAAAAAAGGGGCTAAACAGCCCCTTTTTCTTATAACCAGCAAATAACTGGCTACTCAATCATCATTAAGCGTCTTTTGGCTCTTCAGCTTTTTCTTCAGCAGCTGGTTCCATTGCTTCTTTGATGCTTAAACGTACACGACCTTGGCGATCTACTTCAAGAACTTTAACTTTAACTTCTTGGCCTTCGCTTAGGTGGTCAGTTACGTTGTTAACACGCTCAGTGCTGATTTGTGAAATGTGCACTAGACCGTCTTTACCCGGAAGGATATTAACGAACGCACCAAAATCAACGATACGTACAACTTTACCAGTGTAGATTGCACCTACTTCTAGTTCAGCAGTTAATTGCTCAATACGCTTAATAGCTTCGTTTGCACTCATGCCATCAGTTGCAGCGATCTTGATTGTACCGTCATCTTCGATTTCAATCGTTGTGCCAGTTTCTTCAGTAAGTTGACGGATAGTTGCGCCACCTTTACCGATAACTTCAGCGATTTTCTTCGCAGGGATTTGCATTGTGTAGATGCGTGGTGCGAACTGAGATAACTCTTCAGAAGGAGCAGAAATCGCTTCGTCCATAACACCTAAGATGTGTAAACGTGCAGCTTTCGCTTGTTTAAGCGCGATTTGCATGATTTCTTTAGTGATACCTTCGATCTTGATATCCATTTGTAGTGCTGTGATACCGTTTGAAGTACCCGCTACTTTAAAGTCCATATCACCTAAGTGATCTTCATCACCTAAGATGTCAGAAAGAACAACGAAATCGTCGCCTTCTTTAACTAGACCCATCGCAATACCAGCAACAGATGCTTTGATTGGTACACCAGCGTTCATAAGTGCTAGTGATGTACCACATACTGATGCCATAGACGATGAACCGTTTGATTCAGTGATTTCTGAAACAACACGGATTGAATATGGGAAGTCAGCTAATGTTGGTAATACCGCAGCAATACCACGCTTAGCTAGGTTACCGTGACCGATTTCACGACGCTTAGGAGAACCTACAAAACCTGTTTCACCTACGCAGAACGGAGGGAAGTTATAGTGAAGCATGAAGTGATGCTTGTTAGTACCAGTTAAGTCGTCGATTAACTGTGAATCACGCTCAGTACCAAGTGTTGCAGTCACAAGTGCTTGCGTCTCACCACGAGTGAAGATTGCAGAACCGTGAGTACGTGGTAAAACACCCGTCATCACGTCCAGTGCACGAACCATGTCTGGTTCACGACCATCGATACGCTTTTCACCAGCGATGATACGACCACGAACGATTTCTTTTTCTAAAGAACCGAATAGTTTGCCAACTTCTTGTGTATCTAGCTCTTCGCCTTCAGCAAGTTCCGCTGTTAATTTAGCAACAACTTCTTCTTTCGCAACACCAAGTGCTTCTTTACGCGCTACTTTGTCAGTGATGCGGTAAGCTTCACCTACTTTTTCAGCAGCGGTTGCAGAGATTTTCTCAGCAAGAGTTACGTTTTTCTCTGGTGCAGTCCAATCCCAAGCTGGTTTACCAGCTTCTGCTTTGAACTCGTTGATTGCGTTGATGATAGCTTGAGATTGCTCATGACCATAAACAACCGCACCTAACATGACGTCTTCAGATAGTGTTTCAGCTTCTGATTCAACCATAAGTACTGCGTTATCAGTACCTGCAACAACTAGGTCTAATTGGCTTTCTTCAAGCTCAGCGAGTGTTGGGTTAAGTACGTATTCACCGTTGATGAAACCAACACGTGCTGCACCGATAGGACCATTAAATGGAATACCAGAGATAGCAAGTGCTGCTGAAGTACCAATCATAGCAACCATGTCAGGTTGGATTTCTGGGTTAACAGAAACAACAGTCGCGATTACTTGTACTTCGTTTACGAAACCGTCTGGGAAAAGTGGACGAATCGGACGGTCGATTAGACGAGCGATAAGTGTTTCGCCATCGTTTGGACGACCTTCACGCTTAAGGAAACCACCAGGGATACGACCCGCAGCGTACATACGCTCTTGATAGTTAACTGTTAGTGGGAAGAAGTCTTGACCTGGTTGTGCATCACGCTTACCAACAACAGTAACTAATACTGAAGTGTCGCCAATGCTTGCTAGTACTGCGCCGTCAGCTTGACGAGCGATAGCACCTGTTTCTAGAGTCACAGTGTGTTGACCTAGTTGAAATTCTTTAATAATTGCTTGCACTTAAAAATGTCCTTTAAATGTAAAAGCAACTCAGAGCAGTGCTCCGAATTGGTAAAAAATAGTCCATCAAAGTACCAATTACAGTACTTAATTAAACTTAAGAAAAATTAATTAAGTACTACAATTGGCAATGATGTTTTTTCAATCACTTAGCAGATTTGCCTACTAAGATGTGCGCTAGTATACCTTTCATAAGCGCACAAAAAAAGGGGCTATATAGCCCCTTTTCTCGTAATCTAGTTCTTAGCGACGTAGGCCAAGCTCTTGGATTAACGCAGTGTAACGTGCAATGTCTTTACCTTTAAGGTAATCAAGCAGTTTACGGCGTTGGCTTACTTTGCGTAAAAGACCACGACGTGAGTGGAAGTCGTGCTTGTGATCAGCAAAGTGACCTTGAAGCTTGTTGATATCGAAAGTTAGAAGTGCAACTTGTACTTCAGGTGAACCAGTGTCGCCTTCAGCGCGTGCAAATTTAGCGATGATTTCAACTTTTTCTTGATTGCTTAGTGACATAGTAACTCCAAAAATTAATTTAAATTGTGTTTTAGCCGATCACTAATTCAGCCAAAACGATTGAGCGGGCGTATTCTACCAGCTTTAGTAATAACTACAAGGTAATCTTTACTCAGGCAATTGATTTGATAAACCGCGCTTTGATTTTAGGTGCCCATCTTTATGACGCTCACCAGTGCCAATAAACACGCCATCAGCCATAACTTTTACCACGCCATCAGGCACAGGTTTACCAATTACCACTGTTTGACCATGGCTGAACGCCACGCCCTGCTCTTGTGTAATTTCAATCACAGGTAAATCAACCAGTGCGGTATCCATTGGCAAAAGTAGCTCATCTAGGTAGCTTGAAGGTGCCAAATCATCTGCTTTTGCTTGTTGTAGCTTTTCTTCAAGTTGCTCAAGAGTGACCATTTTCTCACTAGGATAATGGCCCACAGCACTGCGATGTAACATGATAACATGCGCACCACAACCTAGCTTTTCACCTAAGTCGTCAACAATTGTACGAATATAGGTACCTTTAGACACATGCGCCGTCATTTGTACTTCGTTGTTCGCTTCGTCAAACTCATCAAGCTTTAAACTAAATACATTAATTTTTCGACACTTGCGCGGCACTTCAATGCCCTCTCGCGCATATTTATACAAAGGCTGACCTTGGTATTTAAGCGCTGAATACATTGAAGGATATTGATCCGACTCACCTATAAAACTGGCAATTTGCTCAGCTAATTGCTCACGCGTAACTGATACTTCACGCGTCTCAACGATTTCACCATCTGAATCAGAGGTGGTAGTTCGCTCGCCAAGTTTTGCGCGTACAACATAAGTTTTGTCTGTATCAAGCAAAAACTGGGTAAACTTAGTCGCTTCACCAAAACAAATTGGCAGCATACCCGTCGCGAGCGGATCAAGCGCACCGGTATGGCCTGCTTTTTGTGCAAAGAAAATACCCTTTGCCTGCTGCAATGCTTTGTTTGATGAAATACCTTGCGGCTTATTAAGTAATAAAATGCCGTCAATAGCACGACCTTTACTGCGTCTAGCCATTAGTCTTTAGTGCCTTCTTCGCTATCATCTTCGTTTACATGCTTGGCATTATCTTCACGAATAACTGAGTCAACCAAGTTTGAAATACGCATACCTTCCATTAGCGAGTTGTCGATTACAAATCGTAACTCAGGCATGATGCGCGCACGAATGCGTTTACCTAATAAAGAACGAATATAACCCGTTGCTTCATTTAAGATTTTAGCGCTTTGCTTGGCTTTATCTTCATCATCAGTATTAAACACTGTGATAAATACTTTTGCATAAGATAAGTCGCGAGATACCTCAACCGCAGACACTGTCACCATGCCTAAGCGTGGATCTTTGATTTCGCGTTGAAGAATAACAGCAATCTCTTTTTGAATTTGCTGAGCAACACGATCAGTGCGAGAAAATTCTCTCATTTCATTTCACTCTAAAATAATAACTTATTGATGTTAAACAATAAGTTAATTTAATTACGAATACACAAATGGGGGCTAGGCCCCCATTTAAAATAGTGACTTAAACGAAATTAAAGTGAACGTTGTACTTCAACCGTCTCGAATACCTCGATTTGGTCGCCAACTTTAACATCGTTGTAGTTCTTAACGCCGATACCACATTCCATACCGTTACGTACTTCTTGTACGTCATCTTTAAAGCGACGTAGTGACTCAAGTTCACCTTCATAGATAACCACGTTATCACGAAGTACACGGATAGGCGCGCTACGCTTAACGATACCTTCAGTAACCATACAACCTGCGATTGCACCAATCTTAGGTGACTTGAACACGTCACGAACTTCAGCAAGACCAATGATCTCTTGCTTAAATTCTGGAGCAAGCATACCTGACATCGCTTGTTTAACTTCTTCAATCAGGCTGTAGATTACGCTGTAGTAACGTAAGTCTAGGTTTTCTGACTCAATCACTTTACGAGCTGAAGCATCAGCACGTACGTTAAAGCCAACAACGATTGCGTTAGATGCCGCAGCAAGCGTTGCATCAGTTTCAGTGATACCACCTACACCTGAACCAACAATCTTCACTTTAACTTCATCAGTAGAAAGCTTAGTTAGTGAATCAGCAATCGCTTCAATCGAACCTTGTACGTCAGCTTTAAGTACGATGTTAACTTCTGAAACATCGCCTTCCGTCATGTTAGTAAACATGTTTTCAAGCTTCGCTTTTTGTTGACGAGCAAGCTTCACTTCACGGAATTTACCTTGACGATAAAGTGCTACTTCACGCGCTTTGCGCTCATCTTTAACAACAGTAGCTTCATCACCCGCAGCAGGGATACCAGATAGACCTAAAATCTCAACTGGGATAGATGGACCTGCAGACTTGATGTCTTTACCGTTCTCATCTTTCATCGCACGTACACGGCCATATTCAAGACCACAAAGTACGATATCACCTTGGTTAAGCGTACCAGACTGAACTAGGATTGACGCAACTGGACCACGGCCTTTATCAAGACGTGACTCAATTACAACACCTGCCGCCATGCCTTCTGCTGGTGCAGTAAGTTCTAAGATCTCAGCTTGCATTAATACAGCTTCAAGTAAGTCATCGATACCTAAACCAGTTTTTGCAGAGATGTGTACAAATTGCGTATCACCGCCCCACTCTTCAGGGATAACGTCTAACTGAGCTAACTCGTTCTTAACGCGATCTGGGTCGATACCTTCTTTATCCATCTTGTTAACTGCGATGATTAAAGGAACGCCTGCTGCACGGGCGTGCTGAACCGCTTCTTTAGTTTGTGGCATTACACCATCATCCGCAGCAACAACTAGAATAACGATATCTGTTGCTTTCGCACCACGAGCACGCATTGATGTAAACGCGGCGTGGCCCGGAGTATCTAAGAATGTGATCATGTGACCATTTGTTTCAACGTGGTATGCACCAATGTGCTGAGTAATACCACCGGCTTCGCCAGAAGCAACTTTTGCTGAACGAATGTAATCAAGTGTTGACGTTTTACCGTGGTCAACGTGACCCATTACTGTCACAACCGGTGCACGAGGAATGGCTTTACCTTCTTCGCTACGGTCGCTTAGTACTTTCTCTTCTAATTCGTTTTCTTTAACGATGATAACCTTGTGGCCCATTTCTTCAGCAACTAGTTGTGCTGTTTCTTGGTCGATCACTTGGTTGATGGTAACCATGTCACCCATCTTCATCATTGTTTTAACAACTTCAGCACCTTTAACCGCCATACGTGATGCAAGCTCTGCAACAGTGATTGTTTCACTGATACGAACTTCGTTTTTCACGTCAGCCGTTGGTTTTTGGAAACCATGTTGTAAAGACGTTGGTGCTTTAAGCTTGCCTTTTTTGCCTTTAGGACCAACAGGCATTTTCTCTTTTTGAGGTCCTTTTTTCTTTTTCTTACGACGAGCGCTTTGCTCTTCACGTGCATCAGACTCATCTTCTGCTTCACGTGCGTAAGTTGAAGTTGTAAGGTGGTGATCAGCGTTTTCTTCACGCTGCTTACGCTCTTCTTCTTCCTTTTTCCAGCGAGCTTCATTTTCTTCAGCTAGCTTTCTTGCCTCTTCTGCTTGACGTTTCGCTTCTTCTTCAGCTTTTCTCAATGCGGCCTCTTCTGCTTCTTT
Organism: Pseudoalteromonas sp. PAR1; assembly: GCF_947311895.1. NCBI lineage: Bacteria > Pseudomonadati > Pseudomonadota > Gammaproteobacteria > Alteromonadales > Pseudoalteromonadaceae > Pseudoalteromonas > Pseudoalteromonas sp. PAR1. Next base: position 222,378 of record NZ_CAMZMY010000002.1, read on the forward strand.
TTGCAGACGCTCAGCTTCGGCGCGATCTTTTTCAGACTTAGCACTTTGCTCTGGGGTCATCTGCTTCTGTTTCGCTTTACGCTCAGCTTCAGCTTTGCGTTTAGCCTCTTCTTTGGCTTTACGGTCAGCTTCTTCTTTCGCTTTACGTTCTGCCTCTTGTTTCGCTTTAAGCTCCTCAGCTTCTTGCTGGGCTTTAAGCTCTGCTGCCTTACGGGCAGCTTCTTCTGCAGCTAAACGCTCTTCTTCTTGCTGTTGCTCAATGGCGCTTTTCTTAACATAAGTACGAGTTTTACGTACTTCAACTTGGACAGACTTTGCTTTACCTGTTGAGCCAGTCACGCTAAGCGTGCTTTTGCTTTTACGTTGCAAAGTCATGCGGGCTGGGCCTTCAGAACCCGTACCGCCATGCTGCTTGCTCAAGTGGTCAAGTAACGTCGACTTTTCAGACTCAGTTACCATATCACCTGCTTTTTTAGAAATACCGGCTTGCTCAAGCTGCTGTAGTAGTTTATCAACAGTTGTACCAATATCTCCGGCTAGTTTTTCAACATTTACTTCTGCCATAGTGTGTAATACCTCCGTTAATAAATTACTCTTCTGCGAACCAACAAATGTTACGCGCAGCCATAATTAGCTTGCCAGCTTCTTCTTCTGAAAGTTCAGTGATATCCACTAACTCATCAATGCCTTGCTCTGCTAAATCTTCTAGTGTTACTACACCTTTACTTGCCATAACAAATGCAAGGTGACGCTCAAGACCTTCAAGTGCAAGTAAGTCCTCTGCAGGCTCTGCACCTTCAAGGCTTTCTTCTGTCTTAAGCGCTTTTGTTGTTAACGCGTCTTTTGCACGTGAACGTAAGATATCAACTGTTTCTTCATCTAAACCGTCGATTTCTAAGAATTCTGATGCTGGAACGTAAGCAACTTCTTCAAGTGTTGAGAAACCTTCGTTGATAAGTAATGTTGCAAACTCATCATCAATATCTAGGTACTCAGTGAATAAATTGATTAGTTTATCAGACTCAGCTTCATTCTTTTCACGCATTTCATCAACTGTCATTACGTTTAATTCCCAGCCAGTTAATTGGCTAGCAAGACGTACGTTCTGACCGTTACGACCGATTGCTTGCGCTAGGTTATCTGCTTCTACAGCGATATCCATTGAATGCGTGTCTTCGTCCATTACGATTGACGCAACTTCTGCTGGTGCCATCGCATTAATAACGAATTGAGCTGGGTTGTCATCGTAAAGAACGATATCAACACGCTCACCGCCAAGCTCTGTAGAAACAGCTTGTACACGTGCACCACGCATACCAACACACGCACCCACAGGGTCAATACGTTTGTCGTTTGATTTAACAGCGATCTTTGCACGAGAACCAGGATCACGCGCCGCGGCACGTAATTCAATCATTTCTTCGCCAATCTCTGGCACCTCAATGCGGAATAACTCCATTAGCATCTCAGGCTTAGAACGTGTTACGAACAATTGTGCTCCACGTGCTTCTGGTTTTACTTCGTAAAGTAAACCACGAATACGGTCACCCGGACGGAAGTTTTCACGCGGTAGCATGTCGTCACGGTAAATAACCGCTTCAGCATTGTTACCTAGGTCAAGGATAATAGCGTCACGTGTTGCTTTTTTTACAACACCTGTTACTAATTCACCTTGTTGATCTTTATATTCTTCAACAACAAGTGCGCGCTCAGCTTCACGTACTTTTTGTACGATAACTTGCTTCGCCATTTGCGTTGTAATACGGTCAAATTTAATTGATTCGATTTGCTCTTCAACGTAATCACCAAGTTGTAAAGACGGGTCTTCAACTTGTGCTGCTTCTAATGTGATTTCGCTGTAAGGATGTTCTAATGAACCATCTTCAAGAACTTCTGCAATTTTCCAACGACGGAATGTATCGTAATTACCTGTTTTACGATCAATTGCTACGCGAACATCAATTTCGCCATCGTGTTTTTTCTTTGTAGCAGTCGCTAATGCGAACTCTAACGCTTCAAAAATCTTTTCTTTTGGAACCGCTTTCTCATTGGAGACGGCTTCAGCAACCAATAATATTTCTTTTGCCATGGGTTATGCCTCGCTTGCCCTATTCCTTCGCACTCGAATTAAAACTTTGCGATGATGTTCGCACGTTCGATATTACTAAGCATAATCATATGCTCAGTGCCATCTGCCGAAAGTGTGATCATATCACTGCTAACTGATACTAAGTCGCCTTTAAAGTTACGACGACCATCTTGTGGAAGCTTAGTACGCACGCGTACTTCTTCTCCTTGCGCCTTCTCGTAATGATCTTGTTTGAATAATGGACGATCAACACCAGGAGACGACACTTCCAAATCATATTCATTTGTAATTGGATCTTCGACATCCAAAATTGCGCTAACTTGACGACTTACGTCGGCACAATTGTCAACCGTAATCCCTGCATCGTGATCGATATAAACACGTAATGTAGAGTGGCGACCAGCTTGCACAAACTCAAGACCATGTAACTCAAAGCCTAACATTTCTACGGCTGGTGAGAGCATGGTTACTAAATCTTGCTCAAGTTTTGTCACGAAAATCCTCCATACAAACAAAAAAAGGGCATAAAGCCCTGAAATACTGAGTTTAATGATGATTAAAACACATCATGCTAGACCAGATACAACAACGCCCCGAACCAAGCGGGGCGTCACACCTAAAGCATAAAACTGTGTGGCCTAGGGCCAAGCTTGGTTGCGAGTCAAATATCTGACTAAATTAAACTAGATAGCCTAAACGCAAAACGCGCATTACCCAGAATGCGCGACTTCATACAGTAAATTAATTACTGAGCACACTAAGCGCATTTAAAATGCCTTAGTATGTAGTTGGTTGCGGGAGCCGGATTTGAACCGACGACCTTCGGGTTATGAGCCCGACGAGCTACCAGGCTGCTCCATCCCGCGCCAATCGATATTAAAGTAAATTACTTAATATCTTCTAATCGAGTATTAACACCTCAATTCAATGGCGGCCATTATAAGCATGTAGCGCTCAATTAGCAACCTTCCAGCATGAATTAGTTAGACTATTTTTTACCTAAAAATTTTATGACAGCATTGTCATAAAATTTATTGTTTTATTAAATCTGGTCTATATTAAGTCATATAATAAGAACAACCTATAGCCAAGACTATATAAGTGAGCTGCGATGAGTTTATCCACTGCACAAAAAAGGCTTTTACAGCAAAACATTAAACATTTAAAACCTAATTTCCATCAATTTACTTTACAGTTTCACACACTGGCCAATAAGCATAGTTTACACATGACCCTGCCCAGTCAAGAAAGTATTAATAGACGTAGTTATCTGCTTTTTTGTGCTTTGAATAAAGTTGTCATGCACTTAGATGATTTGAAACAAGTAACACCTTTCATAGAATACTTAGCCAACAACCTCAGTTTTTTAAACGTAACAAGTCAAGATATAGATAATTTAACGAATGCTTTTATGAAAACCGTTGAATCAATGCAAGAACCTATGAGTGAACAACTTAAAGATGCGTGGCAGTTAGCAACTCGCCTTTTTGCAAATATCGTTAAGTGCTATTTGTTTTCATACAGCAATGTCATACCACTGCAAGATAATTTCGCAGTAAGACGAACCTCATAATTTAACCAGCTCATTACTCAATCTGTCTAATTGGCGTTGTTCTACTGCAATTAGAGTATTGTACTTTTTAGTTACTGCACTCATTTTGGCGGACAACGCATAATCTTTATTCACATTACTAAGATTAATTGCCTGTTTATCAGCTTGCTGTTGTAATTTGGCTATCTGTTGATTCAATTCATCGTAATAGCTGTCTATCTTGTTCTTGTGTTCAGTCATTTTTCGCTTGATCTGTTCACTGCGAATATAGCTATAAATCTCGGTGTTTTCAGTCTTTGATAGCGTTGACTCTAAGCTAGCTTGCTCTGCATTTAATCTATCAATATTACGTTGTTCATTATCGATTAATAAATTATAACGCTCTGAAACAGCAGTCATTTGTTCAGCAACTGCGGCTGCCTTTTTTGCTCCAAATGAAGAGCGAAAGTACTCATCTGCCTGATTATTCAATGCAGCTATTTCACTATTTAATCGCGCGGTATAGGTATCTATCTTATCGAAATGCTCAGCCTTTTTCACAGCGATTTGTTTCAAACGAATATATCTATCAAGCTCATCATTTTGCTTAGCAAGTGCGACAGGTTTAGGTACTGAGTTAGGGTTAGTTTGAAGCTGATGGTCTTCGATAACTATCAGCTTTGCATCAAAACCACATGGTTGCTGACTAAACTCAACAGTACCATCATGCTCGCACTTGTAAATGGCCGCATTTGCAATTGAACTTGCCAACACCCCTGTGATGACAATTACTAATTGAATGACATTATTGTTCATATTTCACCTTCCGTAGTGGTGTACATCAATAAAATGGTAACACCCTAATAGCTATTCATATTCTATAATAGATCGATATTCAGGTTTTCGTCGTAAAGCATAATTTACCTCAGACTGGGTCTACACAGCGTGCAATTTTCTACCATCCGATTTATTTTTGGCGACCAGCTAAACGCCAACCACAGCTGGTACAAAGAGCAAGATCAACAACATATACTATATGTTGTTGCCGAATTAAAACAAGAAACAAACTATGTGAAGCACCATATCCAAAAGGTAGCAGCATTCTTCGCAGCCATGGAAAACTTTGCTAAGGCGCTTGATAAAGTCGGGTTAAATTGCCTACACCTTACGCTTGATGATACAAAAGATGACAGCACCTTGTGTGAATTATTGACCCGACTGGCCAAACACTATCAGTGCAGCACTATTGAATATCAATACCCTGATGAGTTCAGACTAAAAAAACAAATGTCAGAATTTGCTGAGCAAAGTGATTTAGACGTCAAAGGCTACGATACAGAGCACTTTCTCCTGCAGTTTGAAGATATAAGTACGCACTTTAAAAAAGATAAACACGTCAAAATGGAATTTTTCTATCGTGCAATGCGAAAGCGCTTTAATGTTCTCATAGACGACGATAATCAACCTTGCGGTGGGCAATGGAATTTTGACCAGCAAAACAGAAATAAGTTAAAACAAAACGACCTTGATAAAATCCCAGCTCCATTATGTTTTAGCCATGACGTGAGCCACATCTTAAAACGTATCGAAAAACATAAAGTAAATACATTTGGCGAATGCGGAAAAACTTTGCTGTGGCCAACTACACGTAATGATGCCAAACAACTGCTGCGCTTTTTTTGTGAAAACCTGCTGCCCCATTTTGGCCAATTTCAAGACGCAATGACCTGCAATTCACAGCATCAATGGTCTTTGTATCATAGCCGCTTGTCATTTGCTCTTAACACCAAGATGCTGCATCCGATGCAAGTCATTAAACAAGTGTTAGACACCTACGAGCAACATACTGATGATATAGATATTGCGCAAGTTGAAGGATTCATTAGACAAATCCTCGGCTGGCGCGAGTATGTAAGAGGGATTTACTGGCAGAATATGCCTCAATACAGTGAAAAAAATCACTTAAATGCACAGCGTTCCCTGCCAGAGTATTTTTGGCATGGTAAAACAAACATGAATTGTATGCAGCATGCCATCAAACAAAGCCTTGAAACAGCTTATGCCCATCACATACAACGCTTAATGGTCACTGGGAATTTTTGCTTATTGACCGCAATCGAGCCAACTGAAGTTGATGCATGGTATCTAGGTATTTACATCGATGCTATTGAATGGGTTGAAATGCCCAATACTCGGGGAATGAGTCAGTTTGCTGATGGTGGGTTAATTGCCACTAAACCCTATGCTGCTAGTGGCAATTACATTAATAAAATGAGTGATTACTGCAAGCACTGCAGCTACAAAGTAAAAGAGAAAACCACTGACGATGCGTGCCCATTTAACAGTTTATATTGGCACTTTATGTTAGAGCATGAGGAACAGTTATCGCAAAACCCACGGATCGGTATGATCTATAAAAACTGGTATAAACAAGATGAAGCTCTTCAGCAAGCGACGCTTGAGCGAGCCAACTGGTGTTTAAATAATTTAGAAAAGCTGTAATAAAAAAGCCGCCTCAATTGAGGCGGCTTATTACTAACAAATAACTAGGGAAACAATGCTTTGTTGATAAGTATAAAATTACTTATTCTCGAGTAATTTACCATTACCAATTTCGATTTTACGTGGTTTCAGCGCTTCTGGAATTTCACGTTGTAAATCGATACTTAGTAAGCCGTTTTCAAGGTCAGCGCCTAATACTTTAACGTGGTCGCCTAATTGGAACTTACGTTCAAAGTTACGCTCAGCAATGCCTTGATGAATGAACTTACGCTCTGCATTGTCTTCTTTGTCAGCTTTTGTGCCACTGACTTTTAATGTGTTGTTTTCTGACTCGATGGTCAATTCACTTTCACTAAAACCAGCTACAGCCATAGTGATACGATATTTGTCTTTATCGAGTGCTTCGATGTTATACGGAGGAAAACTTGGCTGCTTGTCTGTACGAGCTGCCGCATCCATTAATGATGCTAAATGATCGAAGCCGATGAATGAACGATAAAGTGGTGATAAGTCTACTGTACGCATAATTATATCCTCATATTTAAGCGATATTTTGTTAGTGCTCTTCTATTGAACCAGCGCTAACAAAGTTAAATTAATATTATATATTTCAATTACTTTAGTTTGTTTTGGACCCATCAGGCGTCCTCACTAAACTATTTATGGGCGGGTAAATTCTTTTCAAGATTTTTAGCAAAAAAAATTGCAATTTTTTTAAATTAAATGAAAGTTAAGTTCTCTCAAACTGGTCTGAATAAGTTGATTTTAAAGGGCTAACCACGTACAAAATAACAATGAAAAAAAATCCAACTTTTTTAAAAAAATTTTTAAGTGTGCTAAAAAATGTCGTGTTAATGGCAGTCATTGTGTATGCCGTGACCACATTTCAGCAGCGAAATTTACTCTCAACTGATAAAACCCCTGCCCCCTATTTTAATTTGGCCACGTTAAAAGACCCGACAGAGCGGATGACCATTGCGCAATTGCAAGGAAAGCAAACAGTGGTGTATTTCTTTGCGCCATGGTGCTCAATTTGCCGCTACAGTATGCCAAATTTAGAAACTGCCTATCAGCAAGGTAAGTTAAATGCGATAGCGATTGCCCTCGATTATGAGAATATTACTGAAGTAAGACAGTTTACTGATTCACTCGAATTAACCATGCCTGTGTTACTTGGTAGTAAAAGTACAGGCCAAGATTATAAAATCAGTGCCTACCCAACTTATTATGTTATTGATGAGCAGCTGGCTATCACTGCGCATTCTATGGGTTACTCAACAGAGCTTGGCCTCAGAATACGCACACTTGATTAGCTCAATCACATTTGCTGAGAAAAAATAGAACAGTACAATCGATTTTATGCACTGTTTTTATTCATTTAATTCGTTAAGATGATAACCAGATAAACCATCGAGGAGAGCGATATGTTAACTGTAATTTTTGGCCGTGAAGGCTGCCCATACTGTGTACGTGCAAAAGACGTTGCTGAAAAACTAGCTAATGAGCGTGATGATTTTAAATACCGCTATATCGATATCATCAAAGAAGGGATCAGCAAAGCAGATTTAGAGCAGTCTGCTGGCAAACCTTGCCCAACCGTACCACAGATTTTTATTGACCAAGCCCACATTGGTGGCTTCACTGAGTTCGAAGCATACGCTAAAGAAAATTTAGGGTTATATCAATAAATTGTAAACGTGGTTGATTTTTGCAAATTTAAATTGATTAAATTATGACCAACATCAACCACATACAAATTAGTTGTAATTTATACAAGCAATTGCCTTGTATTTCCTATACAATGCGCGCCTCTTTAAATTCGTTGAGGCGTATTAATGTCAGAACCAGTCACGTTTGAATCTCTAAATCTTTCTCCTGCAATCCTTAAAGCAGTTGAAGAGTTGGGTTACAAGACTCCATCTGAAATCCAAGCTCAATGTATACCGTTATTGCTAGAAAGAAAGGACGTACTGGGACTAGCGCAAACGGGTACAGGTAAAACAGCAGCATTTGCACTGCCGTTACTAAATAATATTGACCCGTCTGTGAAGCAGCCACAGATCCTTGTTTTAACGCCTACGCGTGAACTTGCGATCCAAGTAGCTGAGGCATTCGAACAATATGCTAAGCATACTCGTGGTGTGGAAGTTTTAGCCCTATATGGTGGCCAAAGCTACAGCATCCAACTAAGTGCACTTCGTCGTGGCGCGCAAATTATTGTTGCAACTCCGGGCCGCTTAATTGACCACATTAACCGTGGCACTATCAAGTTTGAGAGCTTACAAGCCCTTGTTCTTGATGAAGCAGACGAAATGTTACGCATGGGCTTCATTGATGATGTAGAAAGCATCATGGAGAAAACGCCACGTGAAAAGCAAACATGTCTTTTCTCTGCGACCATGCCTAAGCAAATCCAAAATATTAGCAGCAAGTACATGAATGAGCCTGAGCAAGTTCATATTTCTGCTCGTAACTCAACTGTATCAACAGTTGAGCAAGTATTTTGGAATGCACATGTACATAAAAACAAAGCAATCGTTCGCTTCTTAGAAGCTGAGGAATACGATGGTGCAATTGTTTTCGTACGTACGCGTAACGACACGGTACAGTTAGCTGAATTACTTGAGCGCGAAGGTTTCTCTGCGGCACCACTTAATGGTGACATGAACCAACAAGCACGTGAACGTACAGTAGACCGTTTGAAAAACGGCCTAGTTGATATCGTTATTGCAACAGACGTTGCTGCACGTGGTCTTGATGTAGACCGTTTAAGCTTAGTTATCAACTACGATATCCCGCAAGACTCAGAAGCCTACGTTCACCGTATCGGCCGTACAGGTCGTGCAGGTCGTACAGGTAAAGCGATTCTTTTCGTAAAACACAACGAACGTTATTTACTTAAAAATATCATTCGTCATACGAAATCAGAGATCGCACAAGTTGATTTGCCAACTGCAAAAGTCGTTGAAGAAAAGCGTATTAAAGCACTTCAAGACAAGTTAACAATTGCGCTTGAAAACAAAGACATTACGTTCTTTAATCAAGTAGCTGCTAACATGGCTGAAAAACTTGAGTTAAGTACTGAAGACTTAGCAGGTGCGTTACTTTGTTTAGCGCAGCAACAATCACCAATCAAGGTTGAAGAAGTTAAAGTTCAACCGCGTGGCGAACGCAGCGAACGTGGCGACCGTCGTCGCAACGAACGTGGTGATCGTGGTGGTGAGCGTTCTGCACGCGAGCGTAAACCTCGTGAACCGCGCGAGCCGCGTGAGCGCAATAGCCGCAGCATGGGTCCTATGGATACTTACCGTATCGAAGTAGGTCGCGAGCACGGTGTACAAGTTAAAAACATTGTTGGTGCGATTGCTAACGAAGCTGATATCTCAAGCAAGTTTATTGGTGATATTCGCTTACACGACAGCCACAGCACAGTACAGTTACCACAGAACATGCCAAAAGATGTGCTTGATCACTTCCAAAAGGTATTTATCTGTAAACGTCCTATGAATATGACGCTAACGCAAGACCAAGGTCCTGCAGCTCCTCGCACAGAACGCCCAAGTGGTGACCGTGGTGATAAAAAGCGTAACTTCAAAGACCGTGGCGAAAAACGTGGTGGCCCTCGTAAAGAGCGTCGTCCAGTGAGCTTTACAGCTAACTAATGTAAGCTGTAAGCAATAAAAAAACCTTGTCATGCGAGTGACAAGGTTTTTTTGTGTCTGTAGTAAAGCTGTCAGCTACCAGACCGCAGTTTTTAAAGCCTCAAGCTGGATTGCTGAGGCTTTACAACTTAATCATTATGAACCGATGGCTGGGTATGCGTAGCTTGATTGTAGACCTAGTGGGATACCTAAGCCCCAGTACGCAAGTAAGAAGATACTCCAACCGATTAAGAAGGCGATTGAATACGGTAACATCATCGCGATTAATGTGCCGATACCTGTGCCTTTAACATACTTCTGACAGTACACTACAACCAGTGGGAAGTATGGCATCAGTGGCGTTATGATATTCGAGCTTGAGTCACCTACACGATACGCAGCTTGCGTTAAATCAGGTGAAATGCCCAGTTGCATCAGCATTGGAACAAAGATTGGCCCTAACAGCGCCCATTTTGCTGAGCTTGAGCCAACAAATAGGTTCACAAACGCCGTTAAGAAGATAATACCTACCACAGTGACTGAGCTTGGCAGAGCCATTGCTTTAAGTAGCTCTGCACCTTCAATTGCAAGTAATGCACCTAGGTTTGATTTACTAAATGCAGCAATAAATAACGCACAGAAGAACGCCATAACAATATAGTAAGCCATACCGCTCATGGCTTTACTCATGGCATCTATCATATCTTTAGAACTTTTGAAGGTACCCACGGCAAAACCGTAGACGGCACCTGGGATCCAAAACAGCAAGAAAATAAGCGGTACAATTGATTGCATTAACGGTGAGCGGAAGTTAGTTAATGAGCCATCGCTGCTTCGCATTGCTGAATCGGCTGGGGCCGAAACAAACCAAAGTAAAGCAAGGCCTGCAATCATCACTGTGCTTGCAATATAAAACGCTCGTTTTTCATCACTGCGTGCTTCATCAAAGGCAGGTAAATCTTGTGTGTCACCATCAAGTGGCGTGTTTTGTAAGCGCGGCTCGATGATTTTATCTGTGATATACCAGCCTAATAAGATAATAAATAGGCTCGAAGCCGAGGTAAAAAACCAGTTGTTAAGCGGGTTTATTGCCATATCAGGATTAATAATTTGCGCCGCACTTTGGGTAAAGCTTTGTAGTAACGGGTCAATGCCTGATGGAATAAAGTTTGCGCTAAAGCCACCACTTACCCCAGCAAACGCTGCAGCAATACCGGCAAGCGGGTGACGACCCATCGCATAGAAAATAACCCCAGCCAATGGGATAACTAATACATAACCAGCATCAGTGGCGGTATGGCTGACAATCGCCACTAAAATAATAGAAGGCGTTAAAAGCTGTTTTGGCGTTACTTTTAACATTAATTTGAGGCCAGTGTTGATGAAGCCTGAATGCTCAGCAACCCCGACACCTAACATAGCAACGAGTACCACACCAAGCGGGGCGAAGCTGGTAAATGTTTTCACCATCGACGATAAGAAGGTGGCTAATGAATCACCCGCAAGTAAGTTATTTACAACGATGGCTTTGCCTGTGCGTGGGTCTATAGCGTCAAATGTGGTGCCCGAAAAGAGCCAAGATAAAAACCAAATTAATAGCATAGCGACTAAGAAGATAATCGCCGGATCGGGCAGTTTATTACCCACCCTTTCAATCGTATTTAGAAAACGTGCTATCGCACCGCTTTGTGCTTGCACATCATTATTGTTATTCATTTTCAAATTCCCTAGAAAAAATTCTCGTTAACCTTAACGTATCTAAGTAATAAGGTAAATTTTAAGTTAATAGCTTTACTGATAATGCTAAGGTCTAGCTGTAAAAAAAGCGACACAGGTCGCTTTATAAATTTAGTTTAGATACTAAGTTAAGCTGCTAGCGCTTTAACTTCATCCCACAGACGCACAACAAGCTCTTTATCTTCTTCGTTTAGCTCACCATTGCGGTAAGCTTTAACTAAGCTTGATTCTACTTGATTGTTAAGTTCCTCAATTGACAAGTTTAATTCTTCTACTTGTGCATAACCTACCGCTAAGTCAAAGTGACCACGTAAATAGCCACCCGCAAACAGTTCGTCGTCAGTCGCTTTATCAACTAAATCATCAAAATATTGCTGCGCTGCATCAATATAACTTACTAAACTCATTGTTACTTCTCCTCTGGGTGCAGCCCATCTTGATGACCCACTGCATACATAATATGGTCATTAAAACCGGTGGTTACGCGTATATAACCACTTAATTCATCGTCTAACTCACTATCGCCGGTATCGGCAATCAGCGGTCGGCCATTTAAGGCCTGTAATTTAGTTTTAGTCGCCACTACAATAATATTGTCACGACCAATAGCACGAATAAGTGCAGGGCTTAATTGCTGATTTCCTCTGCCGAATATATGGCCTTGGCCACCAATTAAGGTAATCACTAATTTAGTCGCTTTACCTTCGGTAAGCTCAAGTAATTGCTGAGCCGTTAAATCCTGTGCAACGAGCTCTTGATCAGCCACTAAATCAACACCTAACAAGGTATTTTCAAGGCCCATTTCTTCCATTATTGCAGCCACGGTTGAACCACTGCCCATCACATATAAACAGTCTTCATCCATTTCACTAACAACATAAGCCGCAATATCAGCAAGGACTAATTCATCCGTTTCTTTGCCGCCATTTTTAACTGCTTGCACATAACGCACTTCACTAGGTACTTGCATTTCACCATAGCGCTTAGCTTTTACCGTGCCTTCGCGAAATGCTTCTTCGTCGATATCCATCACATCGGCATCACCAAGGCTTACAAGCTCACCTTTTACTAGCATTTCGACAACGCGACCTGCTGCCTTTGGAGTAATCGCATAAACACCAGAGTGTATTTTACAGCCAGCAGGAATACCCAACACAGGTGTGCTATCACCAACTGCGTGACAAATGTTGCGAGCAGTGCCGTCACCACCAGCAAATAAAATAAGATCGACACCTTGCTCGACCAATAGCTTGGCTGCCTGCTCTGTGTCATCAGGAGTAGTGATTTCATTGGTTTGGTAAATGGCCTGAGTATTAAAACCAAGCTGGCTTGCCGTTTGCTCACCCATTTCACCGTTTACAGTGTAAATGGTTAACTTATCTTGATGTGCAAGCAGAACCTCAAGTGCCGCTCGGGTGCGTAAGTTTGCTTTTGGCTCTGCGCCAAGTTGCATTGCCTTTGCTGCGGTATCTGCCCCATCACTGCCCTTGAGTGCGACACTGCCGCCTAAGCCGGCAACCGGATTTACAATCAAACCTAATTTAAACTGCATCAGCTAAAACTCCTGGGTTGCGATGAAAATCGCGCTGCCACGTAAACTGTGCAGCGGATAATGGCCATGGGGTGTTATAAAAATCGCTCAATGCTTTAAGTAACGCCTCTGTGCGCTGATTAAAGCCAGATGCTAATAGATCCAATACTTGCTGATGAACCCGCGCTTGAAAGTCAAACCGGCAGGTTTGCTCGCCATTAAGATTATCAACCGATACATTAAAATCGAAACCCGCTGCTGTACTGAGCGCCCACTCAATGGCTTGCGGTTTTACTTCAACCGCTTCAAATTCAGCTTGCTGGTGTTTATCACGGCCATCTGGGCAATACCAATAGCCATAATCTTCTTTTAACCGGCGCGCCTCTCCTGCCACCAGCCAATGGGCAATCTCATGTAAGGCGCTGGCATAAAAACCGTGGGCAAATACAATTTGATGATAAGGCGTTTGCTCATCAGCAGGCAGGTAAATAGGTTCATCATCACCTTTTATCAAACGTGTATTATGACTTTGATAAAAGGTGTTTTCAAAAATAGTGATTAAGTCAGCAATCTGATGCATACGGCTTGAATTCGTCTCGTTAAAAGCGTCACTAAAAACGAGGCGAATTGTACGGACTTTTCAGCCTAAAGTAAAAGCAACCGCCCTCAGTTACAGGTATTTTGCGATATCAACATCATCAATTTGCTCTGGGTTTAAATAGCGCTTTGCATACTCAAGGTAAATACCTGACGTTAAGAACAATTTGAATACATCTTCATCAACATGCTGATCGCCCACCATCTTGGCTAAAATATCAATGGCAACACTCAGCGGTTTGGCTTTTTTGTAGGGTCTGTCGGCTGCGGTCAATGCTTCAAATATATCAGCAAGCACCAACACGCGTTCAGGTATCGATAAATCACCCGCAGACAACTTACGCGGATACCCCGTGCCTTTTAAAGTTTCGTGGTGAGTCGAGGCATAACGTGGCACACGGGCTAATTCTTCAGGAAACGGCACATTATCGAGCATACGTATAGTGCTAATAATGTGCTCATTAATTTTAAATCGGTCTTCACTTGTTAAAGTACCGCGCTGAACCTGTAAGTTATATAACTCTCCTAAGTTATATTTATACTCTGGAATATCTACTTTTATCCCTAACCGTTCATCATAGTGAATTGGTTTATCGTGGGCAATCAAATGCTCAGGCTTATCTGAAAGTAGCTTTTCAGTTACAGGGAGTTGCTCATCATTGCTATGAACTCGCAGCTCTTCCACTGGTGAAAGGCCTATTTTATCGTCAAAATAGCGCTGCCAAGTAATAGTGCTGAGCGCTTCTAAACGCTCAAGGCTAGCTTCATCCATAAACTCGCCCCCGACATTACAGGTAGCGATAAACGAAAAATCACTCCGCAGCTCTGCTTGGCGTTTAATAAGTTCAGCCTCAAGCTCTGGCTGCTTTTCGGGTGTGGCTTGCAATGCTTTTAGATAAGCGATTTCTGCATCTCGCCAAAGTACTTCAAAGCGTGTACGCACTTCGTGTATACGGTTGTATATTGTTTCTAACTTAGTGCCTTTATCTACGATATGTTCTGGCGTGGTAATTTTACCGCAGTCATGTAGCCACGCTGCGAGACTAAATTCTCTTAGCTCGTCTTTATTTTTAAACGCAAACTCTTTAAAAGCATGTTCATTTGAGCTTGAAGCTGCTTTGGCTAGCATAATGCCAAGCTCTGGTACCCGTTCGCAGTGCCCTGCTGTATAGGGAGACTTATCATCGATAGCCTGTGCGATAAGCTCAATAAATGACTCCATTAAGGCCTTTTGCTTTTGCTCATGTTGCTGAATCGATTGACTCATTTGCACCATAGAGCGAGATAGGTTGTTAATTTCTTTAATACTGCTTTTTAGCGTAGAAACTTGGTCAAATTGACGCCGTTTAATCTTTAAGTTTTCGCCCTCTAAGGTCTTAATTGGTGCAACGATAGGTGAGGCAAAAAACCAAGACACGGGTAAAACCATAATTAAGCATGCCGCAGTGATTAAAATTGACAGCTTAATTTTCTCGCGAGTAGAGCTTAATACACCTTCTTTGGGCACCACTATCGCTAGGAAATCGCTATTATCGCCCATCTCAGAAAGCGGGGTGATATATACGTACTTTTCAACCCCATTAAGAGTCATCAAACGTAAATGGGCAAAGTTTGTTTTATCTTTAATTAAGGTTAAAAATTCAGGGTAAGGCACGGTGCCAATCACTTGTGGTTGCTGATTGGGGTCGCTTCCTAACCATTTACGCTCAAGTGCTGCGATATACGAATCTGGCAGTTGCTCTATTGCCATATCAATTAAATCTTTAAGCGCTGCATCCTCCGGGTGAAACAGTAAATGCAGCGTATCGGGTAAAAGGTCATGGCTGTAACTATCAAGCTGATTATATTGAACTCCATCAATAAAAAACTGCTTTTGGGTGTATTTAAACACCGCCTCGTTATCTAGGCCTGCAAAGACCCGCCCTTGGCTTACCGCATCAAGTACCGCTTTTGTACTTGGCAGCTCAACAATGTCGATGTCGGGAAAGTGCTCTTTGATCACTTTGATCACCGACCAACCTTCGCCAATTGCAAGCTGCTTACCCGCCAACTGCTTCATGCTAACAACTGGAGGCGTACCTTGTGCAGTAATAATACTAAATGGTAGGGTTGCCATGGTTTGACTCATAATACCAAGCGGCTCATTGGCAGGCGTTTTAAAAATAGGCTGAATAACATCTATTTCTTTTTTAGCAAATTGATTCAAAAACTCAGACCAAGTAAACCCATTGATAAAGGTCACTTTAATTCCGAGCATATTGGCCAAGCCATTAATGTAATCAATGCTATAGCCTTTGGGGTTTCCGCCAACACTAAAATCCATTGGCGGCCAATTAGTTTCGTTTGAAACACTTAAATAAGGGTACTTTGCCAAGACACTTTGCTGGGCCTCAGTCAGAGGGAGTTTTTCGAGCGTTGGCAGAAGTAAGCTATGCTTTTGTTGGTTAGAGGCGACAATTTCACCCTCTTTATTATAAATATACAGCTCACTTAAATATTGACTGCTCATTTTACTTTGCTGTTTGCTTAGGTACTCTGAAATGCTCGATAAGCTAACGTCTAACGCCAACACACTATTTTCGCTTGCTGACTTTATCGAATAGGTTTGCCCTGGTGCTTGCAGGTGGGTAAAGAAGTATGGTTTGGTTTTATTGACACGGGTAGAGTTTGCTTGCTTAAACCACAAACGCTCTCGGGGGTCATAGCTGGTACCTTTTGTTTGAGAGATGCGTAAATTAAATTGCTGGTCAAAGTAATGAGTGTGCTGAACTCGATCTGCCCCTTCATCGGTAATATGGATCACCACCCAGCGATCAGCTTCGATGGCTTGCAGCTGTTGGCGAACTATTTCACTACTTTCTAAATTAATTAATTCGTAAAAGTCACCATTTTCATACCCCACATATAAAGCATAAAACAATGGATTGAGCTGCATGATTTCACTCATGACATTTCTCAGTTCACTTTTATCTTCATTGTTGGCACTGATAAGACTACCGTTTTGTACCATCACACTTAAAGTGTTTTCAGATTTTTCGTTCACACCGGTCAGGTAATCAGCGACAGAGCCAGTGGCTAAATTAAAGTTTTTGACACTGGCTTCTAACGCCATTTTTTCACTGAAATAATATTGCAAACTGATGGCAATTAACGCGGTGAGTGAGGTTGCTAATACGAACACAGCAACAACGGTAAGACGAATCGAAAAACGAATTTTTTGTTTGAGTTTTTGAAAAGCAGATACCAGCACTTATGCATCTCCTTGCAATGCTTTGTTCGTAAATAATATTAGCTTGTATAATATGTATACACCAATAACTTTGTATTACAAACAAAAACACTGCAATATTAGCCTAAAGCATAAGCAAATAATTATCTTAGATATTTTTGAATATCGACCGAATCGATTTGCGACTCATCTAAAAACTGTTTTGCATATTTTAGGTAAATGCCTGAGGTTAAAAATAGCTCAAATACATCACGATCAATATGCTCGTCATCGACCATCTTCGCTAAAATATCAACGGCAACACTCAGAGGTTTGGCTTTTTTATACGGCCTATCTGTCGCAGTTAGAGCCTCAAAAATATCAGCCAGCACTAACACTCGTTCAGGTATTGATAAATCTTTTGCAGTTAATTGGCGAGGATATCCAGTACCTTTTAATGTTTCATGATGCGTCGAGGCATAGCGTGGGATCCGAGCAAGCTCTTTCGGAAAAGGAACATTAGAAAGCATGCGAATAGTACTGATAACATGTTCATTAATTTTAAACCTATCCTCAGCAGTAAGCGTACCGCGTGAAATAGATAAATTATAAATCTCACCTAGATTGTATTTATACTCAGGGATTGTCATTTTTATCCCTAAATCAGGTTCATAATCAACGGCCTTTTCATGAGGAATTAAATCACTTGGTTTATCACTCAATAGTGATTCTTCAACAGGCAAAGTTTGATCTTTAAGGTTTACCATGCGCAACTCTTCAAGTGGCGATAAACCAAGACTAGCATCGAAGTGACGATACCACTTGATGCTGGCAATCT
The DNA here is from genome assembly GCF_947311895.1 of Pseudoalteromonas sp. PAR1. Taxonomy (NCBI): domain Bacteria; kingdom Pseudomonadati; phylum Pseudomonadota; class Gammaproteobacteria; order Alteromonadales; family Pseudoalteromonadaceae; genus Pseudoalteromonas; species Pseudoalteromonas sp. PAR1. The sequence continues at coordinate 240,052 of NZ_CAMZMY010000002.1, forward strand.
GATGTAAACGATTTAATTGCGACTCATCCATAAACTCTCCGCCGACATTACATGCCGCAATAAAGCTAAAATCTGCATGCAACTTTTCAATCTCAGCGTCTAATTGCTGTTGTAACTGCTGTTTTTGTTCTGGGTTTACAAGCAGTTTTTCGTAGTAGTCTAGTTTTGCATCTCGCAGCAGTACTTCAAAGCGCATACGAACTTCATGAATTCGGTTGTAAATTGTTTCCAGCTTAGTGCCTTTATCAACAATATGTTCTGGCGTAGTAATTTTACCGCAGTCATGCAACCATGCTGCTAAACGAAACTCTCGTCGTTCATCTGGGGTTTTAAAACTAAACTCAGAAAACGCCTCATCCTTTGAATCTGATGCTGCATCAGCAAGCCAAATACCGAGCTCTGGCACCCGCTCACAATGCCCTGCCGTGTAAGGTGATTTATCATCAATTGCTTGCGCTATAAGCTCAATAAAAGATTCCATTAACGCTTTTTGCGAGTTTTCATGCTGCTCAATTGAGCGACTCATATCAACCATAGAACTGGCTAAATAATGAATCTCTAGAATATGGCTCGAAAGTGTAGAAACCTCATTGTAATCACGCTGTTGGATTTTTTTATTTTCGCCCACCAATTTCAAAATAGGATTAACAATCGAAGATGCAAAAAACCACGATACGGGCAAAAGTAACAATAAACATAACCCTGTGACTAAAATTGAGATTCTGATTTTCTCTTTAATAATTGCTAGCACATCTTCTTTCGCAACTAGCACTGTAAAGTAATCCACTTCATCAGAGTGCATATCGCCACTAAGTGGCAATGGCACTACAAACATATATTTTTCTTGACCATTTTCGTGCACATCAAGCATTTTACCGAACTGTTGCTTTTTATTGGCAAGCCCAGGTTGTTGCTCATCAAGTCGAATAAGCGCAGATAAGTCGTCGAATGTTCGTTGCTGACTTTGATTACGACTTGCTGCGATGATTTCGCCATCACCCCGGTAAACATACATTTCAGAAGAAACTAAGTACTGCATTTTAAGTTGTTGCTCTACAAGAAAGTGGCTCAAACTGGAGCTGGCTATATCAAGTGCAAGTACATCACCTGTGTCTGCTGACTGTATTGAATAGGTATAGCCCGGCATTTCTAATAGATTAAAAACATACTGCTCAGACTTTGAGACTGACTCACTAGAGGCCTCCTTAAACCACTTTCGGGTACGAGGATCATAGTCAGTTTTTTCTTCGTTGACTCTAATAACCGAAAGGCTTTCATCCAAGAATAACTTTACGGTTTTGCGAGCATCACCTTGCCCGGAGACTTTATAAATCAACCAACGCTCCAAAGGCCGGATTTGAAAACTAGCGGGTAAGGTTGCATCACCTTTTAAATTAATTACTTGCAGCATATCACCATTTTGATGCGCAAGAATTAATGAGTAAAAATCCGCATGTCGACTTAGTACCTCTATCAACACATTACGCAAGGTGTCTTTATCCTTGCTATCTTCAGAAAAGAGTCGAGTATCATGGATCATTACGCTGAGCGTATTATCAACCCGATGATTTATTCTCGAGATATGGTCTGCTATTTGTTGACTGGTCTGCTTAAATTGGTCCGTTTTTGTCTGCAGTACAAACTTTTCACTAAAGTAATAATGGAGACTAATTGCCACAATCCCTGTTAATAAACTTGCCAAGGCAAACACCAGTAACACACTGACGCGAATTGAAACTTTAAAGCCCTTAGGTTGGCCTGGTAGCATATTGCGGCTCCTTGCATGCTGAATATACCTATCTAGGTATAAAATAAAAATAAAAGTGAAATCTAAAACAACTTATTTAGACAGACTCGCTAGATTTTAACGACCAGTTGATTGCGACCAGCCTCTTTGGCTTCGTATAACGCTGAATCAGCTCGAGCAATAACAGACTTTTGAAGCTCCTCACGCATAACTGTCAAACCAAAGCTTGCTCTTATTGATAAAGACATATCATTTAGATGTAACGGCTCAGCATTCAGTGTTTCAATCATTTTATTGACAATTATCGTCGCATCTTCAACAGAACAAAGCGGCAACACAATTACAAACTCCTCTCCTCCAAAACGATAAACATCGTCAGAAGCTCTCAAAGACTTTGTAAGGAATGTTGAAAACTTTTCTAGCACAGCGTCGCCAACTTCGTGCCCATGGGTGTCATTAACACGTTTAAAGTAATCAATATCAGCTAAAACAACACATACTTGTTTTGATTTATATTGATTTTCTTTACTGAGTTTTTGGTAATGCTCATAAGTATTATCAAACGCTCTGCGGTTAGGTAACTGTGTAAGCGCATCTTTCAAGGCCTGCTTTTTCATTTCTTGAGCTAATTGACCTAATTGCGTATTACGTACAAATAGCTCACGACGAATAATGTGTTCATGGGCAGCCATGATAGATCCCGCTAAATTAGCCGCTATGTGAGCTAAAATAACCACATAAAAAGAATGCAAATTTATATCTTTATTAAAATAAATAACGGAAATAGCCAAACAGCTATAAAACACACCTAATAGCGCTGATAGTTTCAAAGAGAGCAAAGTCGAGAAGTAAAATGTAATCAATACAATGACATCAAAAAACATATGCAATATATAATGACGCTCATAAGTGATAACCATAAATTGCATATTCAAAAACATAAACATCATAAAGGCGATGACCATCTTTATTAATTGCTTCGGTGACTTTACAAAACTAATACCAAAAGCAGCGCTAACGCATACAAATACAGTGATAGTTCTGCCAATCAAAGCAATATCAGGCCAGAAATCTGGCTGAATAATCATCTTATCGAAAAAAGTGACGAGCATAGTCACAACGGCGATTATACATGCAAGAAATTGAGCAAGCTTTTTATCTTGCACCAATTTACTTTGTATAAACAACAACTCAACCTGTTTCGACTTGAACTGACAAGCATAACGGTTAATAGTCATATCTTTGTTTAATAACTTTGCAGCATAAACGCCCATAAATGTGCCTACAACAAAAGGGAGAATGAGAAGTGTTGAATTAAAGAGCAACAACTCTATTATAGAAGGAAGAGATTAGAATTGAACTAGTTATTTTGTATAAAAATAACACATTTTAACCAGCACAATATAAGTAGAGGCAAACGAAGTATTAATGAAATACTCCGTAATTATGTTATGAAATTTCTTTTCCTGCCTCATCACATACAACAATATCGGTTTCTTTTAATGCTTGATTGATCCAGGCTTGCAACACAGGGCAGGCTAGCACACGCTGGCAATAAGCTTGTGCTGCACTCGACAGCTCCACCTGATAGGTTTTAAAACGCAACACCACAGGTGCAAACATCGCATCAACAATAGAAAACTCGCCAAATAACCACGCATTAGGATAACGCTGCTGCTGAGCCGAAAAAATCTCATCGATACGTGCGATATCTTTTTTAGCTTGCTCTGATAATTCAACATGCCTTTTAGCGCGAATGTTCATCGGCATTTCATTGCGAAGTGCAGCAAAACCAGAATGCATCTCGGCAGCTAGACTTCGCGCTTTTGCTCTTTGGGCTATTTCACTAGGCCAAGCAGCACCATTTAGATAAGCATCATTGATATATTCACAAATAGCGAGTGAATCCCACACAGTTAATTCAGCATCAATAAGGGCCGGCACTTTTTGCACTGGAAACTTACTTTTTAATGCTTCATAAAACTCAGGCGTATCTAAAACTAACTGTTGCTCCATAAAAGAGATATTGAATTTACTCAGTAAATACCACGCTCTTAATGACCAAGTTGAGTAATTTTTATTGCCAATAAATAATTGCATTGCGCTTCCTTTAACGTTTAGATTAGGCTCACTATAAAACAGCAATTGGGTAATTACTCGCCAATTGTTTTTATGCTACCTATAAGTAAAGTTGATACATTATGGATATTGATGCCCTCAGGACTTTTTGTGCCTTTGTTGATACAGGCAGTTTTACCCGCGCTGCAGCACAGATTTGCAGAACCCAATCGGCGGTAAGTATGCAAATGAAAAAGCTTGAACAAGACATTGCAAGCCCCCTATTTGAAAAGCAAGGTCGTCAACTGGTGCTAACTCATCAAGGCCACCAACTAGCAAGCTATGCAAAACAATTGATAGCGCTTCATGATGAAGCGTTTAAGCAATTAAAAGCAGGCACAGGCAATCTGCGCGTACGCATAGGTTGTCCTGACGACTATGCCCACTCTTTACTACCAGAGCTTGTTGGTGCCTTACATCAACAGTTTAATGCGCTAGATTTACAAATAAGCTGCGCCCCAAGTACTGAGCTTAGAGCCAAGCTAGACCAAGGTATGCTCGATTTAGTGATTGCCACTCGCTCGCCAGACAGCGAAGAAGGTTACTTATTACAATCAAGCCAAGGTGTGTGGGTGAAATGCCCCAGTTTTAAGATTAACAATTCAACCCCACTTCCTATCGCCTTGTTTCAACGAGACTGTAAGTTTCACCAAGCCAGTATTGAAGGCCTTTTAAAAGCCGAACGCCGTTTTAATATTATTGCCTGTTGTGGCTCAGCGGGAGCGTTACATGGCTTGATTAAACAGGGACTGGCAATTGGCAGTATGGCGCGAATAAGCATGCAATCAGGTGTGGAAGAAATCAGCGATAACTCACTTCCGATACTGCCTGTCATTGATATCGTCCTGCTTTACGGTAATCATGCCCACAACCCGCTAAGTCATGAAAAAATTAAACAGCTTGTGGAAATAATTAAGGCATAAAGACCATATCAAGCTAAAGAAGCTTTACTAACTTACGAGTTCTATTAGGCTCTGTAAGGTATAAAAACTCTGTTAAATCATGGGCACTGTTGATCAGCATATGTTGCTTAGGTTGAGTTAATTGCCAACTTTCGGTTGCGGCAGTTGCCAAATCAATACGCTGGAAATTAATAGTATCAGCATGCTCCATAGTGACCGCTAATTGCTGGTTACTTACAGATATACCAATGATGTCATTGTTAGCAGCTTGCCAAACAGTCTCAATATCTCCACGGCTATTAACTCGAAACACTTCGTTGCTATTTGAAAAATAGATCTGGTCTTGCTCATCTAAATCCATGCCATAGCAACTTAAACGTTTCCCTGAGCCTGTGAATGGTGTCAAAGTTAGGCTTGTTAAATCGAATTTAGCCGGATGAAACGTCTGTCCATCCTCTGCTCGATACGAAACTAAAATCGCGTCTTGATTGTGATACATTTCTCTCAAATAGAAAGAATGATTGCCGTGAGGAATTGTTTCATAAGTGCCACTGCTTAAATCAATTTTAAACAATGTATCTTTACTTGCGGTGTACACCTGTCGTGTGTCCTGGCTCCAAACAATGCCAAATAACTCATGGTTATCAGGATTAGCAAAAATGCGCGTTTGCTTGCCATTATCGTATAAAAATAATTGTTTTAATCCAAAACGATGTGACTCAAAAACAAATTTCGTTGAGTCTGGCGAAAACACGGGTAGAAAGTCGATTGATGAGGTATCAACGAGTTTGGTCAATTTGTCAGGGGTGGCGCGTGTTTGGCTAACAATATCTACATCAACATTCACTAACTCCATCAAAATGGCTTCAGCGTCTGGTGTGTACTGGGCATCACGAATTATTTGATAATTATTAAATGAAATTAGCTGAAGCTCACCATCTAGCTCTAGATTAATAAGCTGATTTCGTTGACTTATCAATAGCGCTTGATTGTTCGGGTGCCAACTTAACCCTTGAATACCGTTTTCTATGATAGCAATAGTTTGTATTTTTTTACTGGCAAGGTCGAGTACATCAATACGGTATTTGTTTTGACCCGCTTCAATCCCCATTGCGACTTTACGGCCGTCTTTCGATAACGCATTAACGAGTAACCAATCTTGCTGTGTAGCGGCTAGTAAATGTGCCTTTTGTTTAGACTCTAAGTTGAGTGAAACGAGTCGAGTATCGTTGTTTAGTTTATCTTTTTCTATGTAATAGAGCAGCTTATCAGCATGCCAATCGATATGGTGACTGGTCACAACGGTGTCATTTAAAACACTCACCGTCGCTTGTTCTAATGGCTGAAATTTCGATAAATCAATGCTTAATGTGTTCAGATATTGTTTCTGCTCTGCGCTTTTCACAAACGCAATCGCATTATCGGAGTTAGACCACCCCAAAGCGTAGTAGCTTGCTGCGTCTTCAGTTAGCCTCACCTCTCGCTCAGTCGCAAGCTCTTTAATCCAAATCTGCTGACTTCCTTTATTACCTCGAACAAAAGCAAGGTACTTACCACTATGTGAAAGTGACAAATTAGCTTCATTTAGTTCACTCGAAGTGAGTGGCATCAGTTGGGTAAAGTGAGCATTATCTTGTTGCTTAGGGACTAGTTGCCACGCAATAGCGATAAGGCTTACTAGTAAAACAAACAGCAACCCAAGATGTTGCGATTTTAGTTTTTTGCTTTGCCCCTGTGTTACTTTTTCAAGGCTATAACCGCGCTTAGGGTGTGTAATTATATACTGCGGATTTTTGGCATCTTCTTGGAGTGCTTTTCGTAGCAATGCGATACAACGCTGTACAGAACTTGGGTTGTAGGTAGCATTAGGCCACACTTTTGCAAAGATTACTTCTTGGCTTACAACTTCACCTTTATTTAAATAAAGGGTATGTAATACATCCATGACCTTTGGCTCGACTATTTGCTCATAATCTTGCGATGAAATTAAACATCGACTCTCATCAATTGCAAATTTGCCGATTCGATAACGCGCCACTTACTTCTCCAATAAATATTTACGAATCAAAGATTAAGGTTTTCTTAAGAGAAACTCAAGCGTTACTCCATTGTCACTTTGCTCTGGCTATTGGATTGTTTTTGCTATCTCAAAATAGGTAATAAAAACAATGTATAAATATTTATCAACGCTCACTATTTTCATCAGTGCTTTTTTAATTTTTCAAATTCAGCCGATGCTTTCAAAGCAACTTCTACCGCAATTTGGTGGTGGTGCTTCTATCTGGTCAGCAAGTTTAGTGTTTTATCAAGTCATGTTACTTATTGGCTATTTCTATGCGCATGGTATGGGTCGCTTTCATATTAAGTTGCAGGTAGTCACCCATATAGTTTTAGTCAGCTTTGCCACACTCATTGTTGTGACAGAATTTGCAGCACCAAATCTCACAAATTGGCCGCCTACGCTTGCGGTGTTTGTTAATTTATTTATAGAAATTGGTCCAATATTTATTCTACTGAGCGCTACCAGCGTTCTTTTACAAAGATGGTATGTGCAAACTGCTTCAGCACAGGTGCCTTACCATTGGTATTCCATCTCAAACTTGGGTTCTTTAATGGCGTTAATGAGCTACCCACTCGTTTATGAATTACTATTTTCTTTAGAGCAGCAAACTACTTACTGGCTATTTGGACTTATCAGCTACTGCTTGTTATTAGCACTTCTTGTAATATTTTTACTAAAAAAAGCACCCGATTTATCAAGAGCATCTATTCAGACTAGGCATATCACGCTATTAAAAGGTAAAGGTCAATGGCTGTTATTAAGTGCCTTAAGCTCGGCCATGTTGGTATCTACCACGCATATGATCAGCACTAATATTCCACCCATGCCATTACTTTGGTCGTTACCTCTTGTAATTTACTTGCTCACCTTTAGTTACACGTTTGCCAACAAAGTAAATTATCAGCGTCATGTGTGGGCATATGCGTTTATATTTTCGGCTTTTGCAGGCCTGCTGATGTTTTATTTTGGCAGCTTATTCAATGCCCTAGCCCAGCTTATAATTTACAGCTTTATTCTATTAACCGCCGGTATGGTCTGTCATGGTGAGCTGAGAAACAAAGCCCCTGAAAACGAGCAATTTACCATTTTTTATTTTTATATCGCCCTTGGCGGTGTGTTAGGGTCGCTTTTCAGTACGCTCATTGCCCCATTGCTATTTGTCCAGATTGACGAGTATGTACTTACATTAGCGGTTATTTTTAGTTTTGTGTGTTATTACCAAATAAAAGCTAAAACAAAGACAAACCAGCTCAAATTCACTCTCGCAACCTGCTCCATCGCTTGGTTAGCATGCTATTGTTTTTTAGCGGTAAACTTTAACCAATATAACATTGCCACTAGCCGCAATTTTTATGGCTATTTAGCGGTAAAAGATATAAACACTCAATCAATAAAAGAAAGGCGCTTAATTGACGGCACCACGATTCATGGCTCAGAGCCACTAAATCCAAACCAACAGTTTGAGCAAAGTTATTACCACCAGCATACTGGTGTCGCTAAATCACTTGCCATACTAAAGCAAAACAGCGCACTAGACATTGGCGTGATTGGTTTGGGTGCAGGCGTTTTAGCTCGGTTTGCAGACCAACAGGATAGTATTCACTTTTTTGAGTTAAACCCTGCTGTGTACGAGATGACAAAGCGTTATTTCTCATATTTAGAAAACAGTGAAGCAAAGCTCACAGTCAGCTTAGGGGATGGTCGTATTGCGCTAAAAAATAATGCGAACGAAGTATTTGATGTCTTAATTATTGATGCATTTACCAGTGATGTAATTCCTGCACATTTGCTAACCCAAGAAGCAATGTCACTTTATTGGCAAAGGCTCAATGAAAATGGCGTATTGATTGTGCATATTTCAAATAATCATATCGACTTACTGCCTGTATTACAGGCACATAGCCAACACTTTAATAAGACTATGTTAAAGTTTAGCTATCAAAGCCATAGCCCATCAGACATAGGCTCCGACTGGGTGGTGCTAACTGATAGTCAGGCTTTTTTAAATCGTGTATCTATCAGTGATTTGTCGCCTATTAAACGCTACCCACATAGCGAGCTGGCAATGTGGACTGATAGCAAACACAGCCTACTCCCTTTATTAAAATTCTAACAGGCATAAAAAAGCGCGATGATAATCATCGCGCTCATTAACTGCTTTTACTTTATTTAAGACTGCGCTTAAATCGAACCTTTGATTGGTCCATGTTCGTGGCTTACATGTGGGTTTTGACCACGTTGGCGCAATAAGTGATCCATTAAGGTAATCGCCATCATCGCCTCAGCAATAGGAATTGCACGAATACCCACACAGGGATCATGGCGTCCTTTGGTGATCATCTCTACCGCTTCGTTGCTGGTATTAATGCTGTTGCCCGGTATAGTAATGCTTGAGGTTGGCTTAAGTGCGATAGAGGCAATGATATCTTGCCCTGTTGAGATACCCGCAAGTACACCGCCCGCGTGATTTGATGTAAAACCATCAGGAGTTAACTCATCACGGTGCTCAGAGCCTTTTTGCTCAACCACATCAAAGCCATCACCAATTTCAACGCCTTTTACCGCATTAATGCTCATTAATGAGTGTGCAAGCTCTGCATCTAGGCGATCAAATACTGGCTCACCTAAGCCTACAGGCACATTTTTAGCAACCACTTTAACTTTAGCGCCTACCGAATCACCTTGTTTTTTTAGGTCGCGCATGTACTCATCAAGCGCTTCTAGCTTGCTGGTGTCTGGAAAGAAAAATGCATTATTTTCTACTTCATCCCAGTTGTAGTCTTCTGCTTTGATTGGTCCTAGTTGGCTCAAACATGCTCGAATTTCAATACCATGAAACTGTTTTAAGTATTTTTTAGCAATTGCACCTGCCGCTACACGAATAGCCGTTTCACGGGCAGAAGAGCGACCTCCCCCTCGGTAATCACGGATACCGTATTTATGCCAATAGGTATAATCGCCATGACCTGGACGAAACACTTCAGCGATTTTGCCGTAGTCTTTTGAACGTTGATCGGTGTTTTCAATCAGTAAACCAATGCTAGTGCCTGTGGTTTTACCTTCGAATACACCTGAAAGAATTTTTACTTCGTCACTTTCGCGGCGCTGCGTTGTATAACGACTTTGCCCCGGTTTACGACGGTCTAAATCAATTTGTAAGTCGGCCTCGCAAATTTCAAGGCCTGCTGGTGTACCATCAACAACGCCGCCTAATGCAACGCCGTGGCTCTCACCAAAGGTGGACACTTTAAATAGTTGTCCAATGCTATTACCTGCCATTAACTTTCCTCATTCCTAATGACTACTGAGACCGAGCCCTCAGGCTCGGCTTTTAAAATCTGCCGTTAGTCAGCAAAATACTTAACTAGTTGCTCTTTGCTGATCACAAACACACCTAATCCACCTTGCTCAAACTCAACCCACTCAAACGGTGCATTTGGATATAACGCTTCCATATGTACCATAGAGTTGCCGACTTCGACAAATAACAAACCGTTATCAGTTAGATGTTCAGCGGCTTCAGCTAAAATTGTACGCGTTACGTCTAGGCCGTCATGACCCGATGCTAAACCAAGTTCTGGTTCATGGTGGAATTCACGCGGTAAATCAGCCATATCTTCAGCATCAACATAAGGTGGGTTTGCTACGATCAGATCATATTTTTGACCCGGAACGCCACTAAACACGTCTGATTGAATTGGTAGTACGCGGTCATTGAGCATGTAATCGCTAATATTAATATCAGCAACTTCGAGCGCTTCATAAGAAATATCAACCGCATCAACTTGAGCATCTTCAAATGCTTGTGCAAGTGCAATGGCGATACACGCAGAGCCGGTACATAAATCAAGAATGCGCGTTACTGAGCTTGGCTCTTCTAACCAAGGTGCAAAGCGGTTGTTAATTAGCTCTGCAAATGGCGAGCGTGGAATTAACACGCGCTCATCGACATAAAACGGCATACCTGCAAACCATGCTATGTTGGTCAGGTATGGTACTGGCGTACAATCATTAATACGCTCTGCAATTAGTTCAGCTAAACGGTTTTTCTCGGTGCTGGTTAAACGCGCATGCATTAGCTCTTTTGGCGCGTCGATAGGCAAACTTAATGCGGGTAATAATAAGCTAACTGCTTCATCCCACGCATTATCTGTACCGTGCCCAAAGAAAATACCACTGCTGGCAAATTGACTGGTTGTCCAACGTAACCAATCGTGCAACGTTGAAAGTTCTGCAATTGCCTCGTCTAAAATTGCATCTTCAATCTGGAAATGGTTCATGTATGTTCCTTAACTTTCAAAGTCTATTCTGACGCGTATTGTACCGTCTTTTCAGTTGGTTTTTACTCGATTTTTAGCGTTTTTTTGTTTAGACTGCCGCCATGAAAAAAGATCCCCACGCCAACAATCACATAAGCCCTGACGATATTGATTTATTTCGTCAGAGTATTAGTGGTGCCAAAGCCTTTAAACAAGACACTATTCGATTCACCAATAAGCCTAAAGTGTCACAAGCGAAGCAATTTTCCCAGCAAAAAAAGCAACATCAGGCAGAATTTTTCTTTTCTGATGAATATGTACCAGACATCGACACTCATGGCACTGTCAGTTATGTCAAACCAGGTCATGATAGCTTTTTGGCAAAGCAACTTCGTCGTGGAGATTACCCGCCTGAGCTAACCCTTGATTTACATGGCTTAAATAAAGAGTTAGCCAAAAATGAGCTGGCTGGATTAATTCATGAGTGTAAAAAACAGCACTACTATTGTGCCTGTATTGTGCATGGTATTGGTGAGCGCATACTCAAACACAAAGTACCACAATATTTAGTACAACACCCTGATGTAATTGCTATGCATCAAGCACCTCTTGAGTTTGGCGGTAAAGGTGCGGTACTTATTTTAATTAATCTTCCACAAAGTGATGAGTTCAGACGCTAACGTCTTCTTATCATAAGGCCTAATGTGCATATTTTTTCGATTATTTTTCCACTGATTTTTATCGTTTTAAGTGGTTACATTAGCTCGCGTAGCAAGTTTTTATCGAAAGAGCACATAGCAGGGTTAAGCAAGTTTACCTTTTACATTAGCGTGCCTGCTTTTCTATTTTTGAATATGGCACAAGCCGATTTAAAAAATAGTGTTTCTGTTGCCGGCTTTTTAAGTTTTTATATTCCAGTATTAGCTATTTTTGCCCTTGGCTATGTGATTGACCGGTATTTTATAGCAACGCAATCTGCACCATCGCGTCACGCTGTATTTGCTCTTGGCAGTAGTTACTCAAATACCGTACTGGTAGGTCTGCCTATTATTATTGCTGCTCTTGGACAGCAAATGGTCGGCATTGTGTTTATGATCATCACTTTTCACAGCGCATTATTGTTTACCCTCACCTTTTTGCTCAGCGCTAAGTCGCAGCAAACATTCTCTTGGCGAGCGTTTGCTAAAAACATGCTACTGAACCCAGTCGTGTTGAGTATCAGTAGTGGCCTTGCTGTTAACCTATTTGGTTTTACACTTTTTGATGATTTAGCAAATGGCCTGAGCTTACTTGCTAAACCCGCCATTGCGTGTGCGTTATTCGTGTTAGGGGCAAATTTGGTGTTCTATAAAGTTGCAGACAACTGGCAAGCCTCCGTTATTGCTACCATCATCAAACTTGCCGTTCTACCTTGTGCTGTATACTTTTTTGCTAGCCATGTTTTTAATTTGGAGCAATCTCTGCTGAAAGTACTTGTTCTTTTAAGCGCCTCTCCTTTAGGTGTAAACGCTTATTTAATTGCTAATCAAATTAAACAACATCAGGCGACACTGGCAAGTAGCGTTGTGCTTTCAACGGTGTTGAGTGTAGTGAGCTTTAGTGTTTGGTTAACTATTTTACTTTAGTTTTTATAAACCACCTGAAACATCTATAAAACTGCCTGTTGTAAATGATGCTTGCTCACTTGCCAAAAAGTAAATCGCTGAAGCGACCTCATCAGCTTCTCCACCACGCCCCAGCGGCAATTTAGATTTTAAACGATCGACGCGGTTTGCTTCACCACCATCACGATGCATATCGGTATAAATAAGACCAGGCCTTACCGCATTAACTCGAATGCCTTTACTCGCTACTTCTTTTGCAAGGCCAATAGTGAAGGTATCAAGTGCTCCTTTAGATGCAGCATAGTCTAAATATTCATTTGGCGAGCCGGTTCGCGACGCACCCGATGAAACATTGACAATACTGCCTTTATCCATGCGCTTAATTGCTTCTCGCGCACACAAAAATGCCCCTGTGACATTGCAACTTAAAATAGCGTTGATTCGCTTAGCATCCATCTCTAATAACGGCATTTGCGGCATCATCATCGCCGCGTTATTCACTAACACGTCTAAGCGCGCAACCAGCCCATCGAGTTTGGCGAACATGGCGATTACTTGTTGCTCATGTGCGATATCAGCTTGTAATAAGTACGAATTCACACCGAGGGATTTTAGCTGTTGGGCTACCTGCTCTGCACTTGCTTGATCTGACTTATAATTAATACACACATCATAGCCATGTTTAGCAAACAGCTTTGCTGTCGCGGCACCAATACCTCGTCCGCCGCCAGTGATAAGAACCACAGGATTTGAACTCATGCTGACTCCTTAAAAATTAACTTAAACTGTTCACACACTAAAGGCATATCGGGGTGACATTGATAGCCTGTGCCAACTAATTCTCGCTGATAATAGTCCCAATGTACGCGTTGCCAATATTTAAGGCTTTTGTCGCCCTCGCCTTCTAGCGCGGCATAATCTGCGCTTATTTGATTAAATGCGGTAATGGTTACAGAGACAGTTTCAATAATGCCGAGGGGCTGCCCCTGCCAATTGGTAAAAATGGCTAAATCACCCACTTCAGGAAGGGCTTCATTGTTGGCTTTAAACCAATAAAGTGAAGGGGTTGTTGCTTGTTTTACCCCCTTTAAAACCAGCAATGCGCAGTCATTGGCATCTTGCTCATTATCACAAAAATGCCAACTTGGTAATTGAACAACTGCGCGCCCAGATTGCTCATTAAAACGAGCAATCAACTGCGCAATTCGCTGCTCGTTACTTAACGGCTGCAACAACAGATATCTCAACTAATAGCGCATCGCGCGCCATTTTTGCCTCAACACAAGCGCGAGCAGGTGCATGGCCTTGGGGTACCCATGCATCCCAAACAGCATTCATCTCGGCAAAATATTCCATGCTTTTCAGATAAATAGTGGCACTTAACATATGCTCTTTGCTACTACCCGCATCAATGAGTAAGGCTTCAACTTTATCAAGCATAGTTTGAGTTTGTTCAGTGATATCTTTTTCGGCATCAGCACACACTTGGCCACACAAGTAAACAGTGCCGTTATGCTTAACGATGCGGCTCATACGCGCACCCGTTTGTAAGCGTTCAATTGTCATAGTAAGGACTTAAAAAATTAACAGTGGCGCTAATTTAGCAAATCCACTGTTATATTTCGACGTTATTTGGTGAGTGAATACTATGGTAGTAACTGCGCTGATTGTGCTCATCATATTCAATTACGGCGACTGCGCCAGTATTGAAAATAGGCATATGACCAGGACTCAACTGATCAACCAAATAGCTGACTATTGGCATGTGCGCTACCACTAACCAAGTATTACACTGAGGATGCATGGCAATGAGGGTTTCTAAATAATCAGCAGCAACTTGTGGCACGCCATCTGGCGTAATATCGCTACAAGTTTCATTAAATTGTAACGAAATATTTTGCGTTGCATCAGTAGCGGTTTGTTGAGCGCGAATGTAAGGACTCACCAACAGAGCATCTGGTTTATAATGTGTTGCTAACCATTGCCCCATTCTACTGGCTTCTTGATGACCATTTTCGGTCAGTTGTCTTGCTGCATCATCTGCTTGCATTGGCGTTGCTTCGCCATGGCGCATGATTAAGATTGTTTTCATAAAAAATCAACCGATTAAAGAATATAAAACAGTAGCCAGTTTGCTTGATTGTTAGCTATATTAGAATATCATCACTAGATACATTAAACATCCGCTTATTGATATTCAGGTAGATTTTCATTGCTGTGCCATTTTTAGCCTTCCTGAAGTTATCATCTGTTGTTAGCGAGTTAACGCATTCTTTCAGGAGCATCTTTTGAATATCAGCCGCAATGATAACAGAACATATCAGCCCCTAACACTGGACAATGGTCTAAAAGTGCTCTTGGTGCAAGACCTTGAGTCAACAAAATCCGCGGCTTCTATGGCGATAAACGCTGGTCACTTTGACGATCCTCTTGATAGACAAGGGCTCGCTCACTTTTTAGAACATATGCTTTTTTTAGGTACCGATCTGTACCCAGAGTCAGGCGGGTTTTCTAATTTTGTTTCACAATCAGGTGGCAGTACCAACGCATGGACAGGCACTGAGCATTCTTGCTTTTTCTTTGATATCAATAACCAACAATTTTCAGAAGCTCTGGCTCAATTTAGTCGCTTTTTTATTGCGCCACTATTAAGCCCTAACGAAACTGCTAAAGAACGAAATGCGATTGATGCAGAGTTTAAATTAAAAATAAAAGACGATGGCCGTCGTATTTACCAAGCCCATAAAGAAACCGTTAATCCTGCTCACCCTTTTGCTAAGTTCTCGGTTGGTAACCAACAAACACTTGCAGATCGTGAAGGTTGTATTAGCGATGAATTACGTGCCTTTTTTGACCGCCACTACCAAGCACAATGGATGACTTTAGTCATTTGCAGTAACGAAGATATTGCCACGATGAGCGACTGGGTAAGCCAATATTTCAGCGCCATTAAAGGGCAGCAAAAAAGTAAGGCGATCATTGAGCAGCCTCTTTATCGCAAACAAGACTTAGGTAAAGTGCTGCATATTGAGCCACACAAGCATATGCAAAAGCTAATTATAAGTTTTGCAATGCCGAACATTGATGACTTTTATCGTCACAAAACGGTGAGTTTTATTGCTCACTTACTCGGCTATGAAGGCAAAGGGTCGCTGTATTCAATTTTGAAAGAGCAAGGTTGGATCAACGCGCTTTCTGCAGGTGGTGGTATCAATGGCAGTAATTTCAAAGACTTTAACATCAGCATGGCGTTGACAGATGAAGGTATTGAATACTATGAAGATATCGTCGAAATGGTATTTGAATATATCTGCTTAATTAACCAAAACTGCGATAAGTTGCCGCGTCTTTATCAAGATAAAAAGAACCTCTTGCAAATCGCCTTTGATAATCAAGAAAAAGCACGCTTAATTGATTGGGTAAGTAACTTAAGCATTAACATGCAGCATTATGATGAAGCTAACTATGTTCAGGGTGACTACCTTATGGAAGGCTTTAATCAATGTGCCCATGAAATTGCTATGCAGTGGCTTACGCCAGACAATATGCGCTTAGTGTTAATTCACCCAGGTGTCGAACCTGAGCATACGACAGCATGGTACAATACGCCTTATAAAATTGAGGATATTTCTCCTTGCTGGTTAGAAGCACTCGGCGAAATAAACACCCCCCTGCCTAAAATGTGCTTACCAAGCGCGAATCCTTACCTTAATAAAGAGGTTGAGTTGCTCCCCTTAGACGCGCCAACAAAAACACCAGAATTACTTGTAAAACAAGAAGGTTTTGATTTTTGGTTTAAGCAAGATGCAACCTTTCGTGTTGCAAAAGGGCATTTTTATTTAGCAATGGACTCTTCCTTTGCGATAAAAGATGTTAAGCATATGGCACTCACACGTTTGTTTGCCGACCTATTTATGGACAGTGTCGCTGAACAATTTTATCCAGCAGAACTGGCAGGCCTTAGTTATCATTTAACCTCTCACCAAGGCGGTTTGACCTTACATACTGCAGGCCTTTCATCGAGTCAGTTAGAGCTGGTTAATGAGTTACTTGAAGCACTCTTTAATGTTGAGATCTGCGCAAAACGCTTTGCAGAATATAAAAAGCAACTAGTTAGGCATTGGCGAAACAGCAATCAAAACAAACCTGTAGGTGAATTATTTAGCATCCTTGGTGCACAGATAATGCCTTGGAACCCAGAACCAAATGCGCTTGCACAAGCTTTAAAAGATACGAGTTTTCATCAATTTAATTCCTTTAGAGAAGAGTTTTTCAAAGCATTGCATGTAGAGTCTTTTTTGCATGGTAATTGGCAGCGCAGCGATGCATTGAAATTTCAAAAACAAATCGCTGAGCACCTCGCTGGCAGCAATACCATTATTGATTTAACCAGACCTCTATCTACTATTACGGATGTGTCGCAGCAGCGCTTTTGTTTAAATTGTAATGACCATGCGATGGTTCTTTATTACCAAGCTCAAACCGATGCGACTGAAGAAAAAGTAAAAATGATGTTGTTGAACCACCTCATCAATCAAGATTACTTCAACGAATTAAGAACCAAGCAACAGCTAGGTTATTTGGTAGGCGCAGGTTACGCACCTTTCAATACCCGCGCTGGTATCGCTTTTTATGTGCAATCCCCTAAACATAGCGCTGATGAAATTTTAAAACGTCATAAGCAGTTTATTGAAAATTATGTAACACAGATCTCACAAATCAGTGAGCAACAATGGCTTGATACAAAAGCAGGCTTAGTGACTCATATCGCAGAAAAAGACAAAAATTTGCGTCTTCGCTCACAGCGTTTATGGCTAGCCATAGGTAATCGCGACAGTGATTTTAACATGCAGCAGCAACTTTTAACTGCCCTAGAAGCATTAAGTCTGAGCGATATGCAGCAATATGTGAGAGAGATATTCAGCGATGAACGCCCAAGAATAGAACTTTTAAGCGAACCTAAGACTAAAAAGACAGCAAAAACCACCCTTTATTCGCATTCTCTTTGACTCATTCGTCAGCTTGGATTAAATTAACTGATGCGAATTAGGGTAATGCATTAATGACAAAAATAATAACAATGATTTCTGCTTTTCTAACAATAAGTATAGCGAGCGTTTTTAGCGCCGCTGCAAGCCCCATAGAACTTGAGCAAACAACTTTGCTGTTAATACCAAGTGGGGTGATGTTGTTATTATTGCCGTACCTATTATTTATAATTTTCAAGCTCAAACGCTCTCGCCATCAACTCCGTATCTCAGAACATCGACTAAAAAGTACTGTAGAGGGAAGCGGGGATACATTGTGGGATTGGAATATAAAAACAGGCGAAGTGCTACGTATTAACGACAAATACACCGCGAATACTAATAATACCAGCGCCTTCCCTCCTAATCGTGACCTTATCCATCCCCATGATGTTCACCAAGTAGAAAAAGCACTAAAAAAACATTTTGCAGAACACACTGCTTTTTTCGAAGCAAGTTACCGTATTAAAGATAATTTTGACCGTTGGCACTGGGTATTAGACCGCGGAAAAATTATAGAAAAAGACGCAAACTTACAGCCATTACGCATGACTGGCACCGTGCGGGATATTTCGCAACTAAAGTCCACTGAGGCACGCTTAAACTTATTTGCTAAATGTGTTGAGTCATTAACTGACGCGATTGCTATTTACGATAAAAACTTCAAATTAGTCGATTTAAACCCAAGCTTTTTAACCTTGTTTGGTGGCAGCCGCGAGCAATACCTAAAAAAAGACTTCATGCTTAATGGTTATGACCAAAGTTATGTAGATGAAGTTAAAGCAACGGTTAAAGCCACTGAACATTGGCAACAAGAAGTCAAACTGAGAAACGCCAAGCGACAGCTACTGCCCATTGAAATTTCAATTGATGAAATCAAAAATGAGCACAATCAAATTTGTAATTATGTGGTTGTATTCTCAGATCAAACTGAACGAAAAAAAGCCGAATCGCAACTTCATAATTTATCAAACCGTGACCGCACAACAGGCTTACCTAATCGAAATCTGTTCTTCACGAATTTAAAGAAGCTCGCTAAGCAAGATAACCATCATGCCCTGTTAGTTTTCGATTTAGATAACTTTAAAAAGATCAACGACTCACTTGGTCATCAACTTGGGGATAGCTTGCTGTCTAAGCTTGCGATGCGTTTGAATAAACTTACCCGCGAAAAAGACGTATTTTATCGCCTAGGTGGAGATGAGTTTGCGCTGGTCATGTCGGGTACCAACGACATACACACCATTACTCGTATGGCTAAGCTATTTTTAGCGGCGATAGCTACACCATTCAACATGGCAGGCCATGAGCTGGTGATCACATCGAGCGTCGGTATTGTGTTATTTCCTGAAGATGGTAATACCCCAGAGTTATTGCTTAAGAATGCCGATACAGCCATGTATCATGCCAAGAAAAAAGGGAATAGTTACCTATTTTTCAACGACACGATGAACCGCCAAGCCGTCAAAAGGCTACAAATCGAAAACTTGATGCGCTACGGCTTAAAAGAAGATCATTTTGAAGTCTATTATCAGCCGAAAATGAATATTCGCACTGGCAAACTAGATGGTATGGAAGCACTGGTTCGTTTTATTACTCCGAAAAAAGGCATTATAAGCCCGGGCGTATTTATCCCTATTGCAGAAGAAACCGGGCAAATCATCGAAATCGGCGAAGTGGTATTAAACAAAGCATGTCGTGATGTAAAAAACTGGATTGATCAAGGCTTATTTAACGGCCGAGTTGCGGTTAACTTATCAGCGAAACAATTCAGCTTGCCTGATTTGACCACTCGCATTGATGTAATTTTACAAAAAAATGAGCTGCCATCTTATTTCTTAGAACTTGAAATTACCGAAGGTACGGTAATGGATGACCCTAAAGAAGCGATAACAATTATGCGCTCACTAAGCGCTCGTGGTATTCACCTAGCAATGGATGACTTTGGTACGGGTTACTCATCATTGGCCTATTTAAAGCAATTTCCGCTTAACACCTTAAAAGTTGATAAAGCCTTTATTGATGATATGCAATCAGAGCGTGGTCGCAACATGGTCGACTCGATTGTGACCATTGCCCATAACCTTGATTTACATGTAGTTGCTGAAGGGGTTGAACAAGCTGATCAAGTGACAATGTTAGAACAATTAAAGTGCCAAACAATACAAGGTTATTTCTATTCTAAACCGTTATCACAGCCCGAATTTACAGAATTTTTAAAAAGCCAGCTCGATAAGTCTGCGCCAAGTTTATTAAGAAGCGTAGAAGCCTAAGGTCGCCAGCCACATGATTGGCGGCCGATATGACGAATAAAGGCACGTCGATAATGTACGTTAAACAAACACCACGCAATTGGGCCAAGCATTCCACCGAGAAGCATCCAACGCTTTACTGGCATCCCTTTAGACAACGACTCTAAATACATCACCAAAACAAACATACAGCTTAAAATAACAAATAGCACACAACACCTCATTAAAAATCAGCGGCAGTGTACATAATTCACACAGCTTTTGGAACTTCACACTTTATATAGTCTGCATAACGCGTGTTTATACAACGAACTTTTTATTATTTTTACTAAGTAAAGCAACAATTAATGTGTACTAAATAATTACAATTTACTAATATAGGAACAAACTAATACCAGTTCGCTTAATTAAGTGGTCTATTTTGAGGCAATAAAACCTCGTTGATAGCAAGGCAAAAATTTCGTTATTTAGTTGTTCTAAATCAGAAATTTTTAACGCAGATAGCGACAGGTTTAATCCCTCAAAATGATTAAGTATTATTGCGGATTGGTGTAATCAAGGAACTAACAAAAAAATGAGGATCCGTTGTGTCTGAAGAATCAACAAATGTATATGAAGCACCTGAAGCAGAGCTAACTCAAGCAAATACAAGTGGCAATAAACCTATTTTAAACTTTGAGCGCTTCTCCGCTTGGGGCGTATTCTTTTTGAGTCTTATCACATTAGGCATCTACGCCTTATACTGGCTAGTAAGCCGCGCAAACAAAGCAAACGCACTTGCTAAACATCAGGTAAATCAAAACTTAATTTATGGCTATGTTGCTATTTACGTAATCAACTTTGTTTTGGCATTCACCGATATTTCTGAAGCCTTGTCTGCTATTGCTTCTATTATTTCTTTAATTGTTGGTCTGGTATTCATTTTCTCGCTACGTACTTCACTTAAAGAGTTAATTAATGAAGGCAGCAATGAGCCGGTACATTTAAGTGGCATACTCACGTTTTTCTTTTATGCGATTTATTTCCAATACAAAATTAATGAGGCCATTGATAATCAAAAGTAATCGTTTCATAGGTTTCGTTAATTAATAAAAAAGGCATTGAATTCAATGCCTTTTTTATTAAAGCTTGGTATTCGGGTATTACAACGCCCCTGAGTGCTTCACATTCAAATAGGTATTAAGCACATGCGGTAACAGCTGCTCAGGGTTACAGTCTATGGCTATCACCCCTTGCTTTTTCAGCTTAGCCATATTGGCTTTATGTGAATTTAGTAGTGCTAATGCTGCACAGTAGCTGGTTGCATCTTCATACTTTTCTATAGGCTCTTCGAGCACTTCACTCACGGCTCGATTGTTAATATTGATAAGTGCCACTAAGTGATGTTTTTGCAATAGCTTTATTGCAGGCATTAACTCGTCAATACTTTGCTCATCTAGGGTGGTGACTAATAACACTAAAGAGCGTTTACTGCGCTTAGCAATTAACTGGTTTACAGCTACCAAATAGTCACTGCTGCTATTATCTGGGTATAAATCATAAAAATGATTCATCACCCGAGATACATTCTGCGCGCCTTTAACATCGGGTAACCAGCGTAGGTTTTGGTTAAAGCTCTGCATACTAAACCAATCACCTTGCTTTAAAACCGTGTGAGAAAGTAGCAATAATGCATTTAAAGCATGATCAAAGTGGCTGCCTTCATTGGCTTCTATGGCCATTTTTTTTGAGGCATCAAGCATAACTATTACATGCTGGTTTTGCTCTTCTTGATACTCTCGCGAAATTAATTTTCGGCGTTTACTTGTTGCCTGCCAATCTATCTGCCTGACGCTGTCACCTTGGCGATATTCGCGTAATTGCTGGAATTCAATACCATCACCGCGCTTTTTGGTGAGTTTTAACCCCGAAATAGGCTTATTCACGACCCCGTTTAAATGCTGTTTCGAGGTAACACGGCTAAAGTCTGGGTAAACCTTTAACTGAGTAGCTTGAGTTGCCAACCAATTTGCTTGCCAAAGGCCTAGTGGCGACCCTACCCTCAGCTCAATCGCACTAATTTGTGCATCCCCCCGCTTATGGGCGCGTATCATAAAGACCAGCTTTACCTGTTGCGTAGCGTCAATGAATAGGGTTTGCACTGGCTTTAACAATTCAATAGCGTTGCTTAAATGCACACTCACATCTAATTGCTTAGCATGTTTGGCATTATTTTTAATCAACACGTTTAAATCTTGGCGTCTGTATAACGCCATATTTAGGTTAGTTTCTGCGCTTACTTCGAGTAAAGGCGATGACTTAGCTGCCAAGCAATCAACAATTGCAACTAAAGCTGGCACCAATAACAAGGCGGTTAAAAGCATGCCATTGAACTGAGCAATAGCACACACAAGCATAAGCAACAGAATGAATGCTGTTAACACAACTAAACGTTTTGCTGGCCTAAGCTTGATACGGTTCATGAGCGTGGCGCTTCAACACTGGCTAAAATAGCACTGATCACTTCGTCAAACGAAACACCTTCCAGTTCTAAGTCCGCAGATAAAATTAAACGGTGCCTTAAAATATTTGGCGAGACTAGCTTCACATCATCTGGGGTAACAAAATCACGGCCATTCATCAATGCCATTACTTTTGCAGCTTTAATGATATTAATTGAGGCACGTAGCCCTGCACCGTGCAGCACACCTTGCCAAGTTCGTGAGCTACGAACTATATCAACGGCATAATTAAGAATTTGCTCGTCTACTAAAATATCCGCACAAAGCTGTTTAATTTCAGCAATACGCTTGGCATCTAGTACCGCTGGAAGCTGCTCCACTTTGCTTTCATTAGAAACTATTTGTGTATTCAGTTTTAAAAGCTCAACTTCCGATTCATGAGAAGGAAAACCAAGCTCTACTTTCATCATAAAGCGGTCTAATTCGGCCTCTGGTAATGGGTAAGTCCCTTCTTGATCTAGTGGGTTTTGAGTGGCTAATACCATAAACGGGGAGTTTATTAATAACGATTCACCATCAATAGTGATTTGTTGTTCTTGCATCACTTCAAGTAAGGCTGATTGCGTTTTTGCTGGCGCACGATTAATTTCATCAGCAAGTAAGATATTAGTAAAGGCAGGGCCTTTTTTGATATTAAACTCACCTGACTTCATATCATACAAGCTATGCCCTACTACATCCGAAGGCATTAAGTCTGGGGTAAATT
This sequence comes from Pseudoalteromonas sp. PAR1, assembly GCF_947311895.1. Taxonomy (NCBI): domain Bacteria; kingdom Pseudomonadati; phylum Pseudomonadota; class Gammaproteobacteria; order Alteromonadales; family Pseudoalteromonadaceae; genus Pseudoalteromonas; species Pseudoalteromonas sp. PAR1. Next base: position 263,230 of record NZ_CAMZMY010000002.1, read on the forward strand.
GTACACGTGAGAAATTTACACTTAAGCTTTTAGCTAAAGCTCTAACAAGTAATGTTTTACCAAGTCCAGGAACCCCTTCAAGCAGTACATGGCCACCAGCAAAAAGAACAGTAAGCACATCTTCTACAATGGCATCTTGACCGACTAACACACGCGAAATGTTATGCTTTACTTGTTTTACTGCATCAGCTGCCTCAACTAAGCTCATGCGATTAGTGTCTAATTCCGTGCTCATAAGGCATTCCTTAACTGTTTAAATCGTTTTATATAATTTGTTCTTTGTGTTTTTGAGTCAGGTAACTTGCTAGCTAGTAACTGCGCTACCTGTTGTTTTTCAAAATGGGTTAAATTAGCAATACTCTGCGCCTGTTTTTCTGCACTTAGCATTTTAAAGTTTGGTACACGCGCTTCTACCTTGCTGTAAAAGTCTTTCTTGAGTGCGGCAAATAATACGGCTTCATGGCCGTGCTCAGAGTAAAAATTAGCGAGTGCACGAATATGCTGATTAAAACTGGTTTTAGCTTCAAAATCAGGGGCGTATGCTCGGCCAATACGGCTCGTAATATGCCACACTGCAAGCACAATTAATAACACTAGAGTCACTACAAATTGCCAGCTCCAGTGCCAAAGCTTTGCAAGCCAATTAGGGTAAGTCAGGTATGGAACATAGCTAATACTCTTAGCGCCTTTACTTAACCAAAGTAATAGACTGCCATGGTCGAGGTGGCGCAAACGATAGTTAGTAAAAGGTAATAACGATGGCATCACAACTACTCTGCCTTGACCAAAGGCAAAATCACACATTAGGGTTTTGCCCTCAGAAGTATTTGTACTTACACCAGGGCAGTTTTCGATGTAAAAGGCACGGCTTAATTCGAGTTCGAGCTCAGTATTTTCATCAATAGACAACACACTGTTTTTATCTCCCTCTTTGCGCATCGCAAAATCATACTCAAAGACATCTTCTTGACTTAGCACATTGATGCCAAGCTGCCCAAAGAACACTGAATTATCAATTGCTAGCTCTTCGCGCTGCCTATTTAATACATAAATTAAACGCCCGCCATCAGCGACCCAATCAGCAAGCTGAGTATCAAGCAGATAAGAGTCAGCAAGTACGGCTTCATCTAAAATTAAAATGCTTTTTGGATCTATCGCAAGCTCTTCACTTTGTGCTTGTTCAGCCAAGTGTTTATCTTTGATCCAACTTATTCCATTGGCCTTTAAAAGACGTTGGGCCATGGTGAAGTTATCTTTGGCAACATCTGAATGAAACCCTATTTCAACTTCTCTTTTTTCCCAATCTAATGAGGCCAGTGAGGCAACAATAAACACGGTAAACAAGACTAATAGAGCAATTAGCACAACCTTAAGCTTCATGGGCTTGCTCCTGAGTATTTGCTGTCATTGCTGTAATTTGTGCAGTTAACTCTACAAAATTGATATCAGGGGTTTTATGACCCCAAGCAACCGCGACCCATGCAGAAAATAAGCGGGCAAATATCGCTTGCCCTTGATTTGGCACCTTTGCATCAATTGCACGTTTACATTCGCGTTCAGTCATTGAACGGTGCAGGCGCACTTGGTGATGCTGCTGAGCCCAACTCAGGGTATGATGAAGCAAATACGCTAACGCTAAGCGATGCTCACCTTGCTCAAAGCATTGCTGTGCAGCAGCTATTAAATCTGCTGGTAAATCTTTACTTTTAATCTCTGCAAATAAGGTTGGGATCACTGACTCTTCAGTTACTTTTGTGCGCTCAGGTAAGCTTAAGTTGGCAAAAAAACCTCGTTTTTTAATCAAGTAATAAACGAGCCAAACCAGTAATAATCCAACTAACAGCCAAACTAATACACCAAACCCATTGCCTATCGCTGTAAACAGGTCGATAAGCCATGACCAATCACTGTGTGATGAACTCTCTGTAGGCTCTAAATTTGGCACCCAGGTGGTTTCTGTTTCGATGACATTAGGCTCATTATAGAGTGCGGTGACTTGCTCTTTTATCGCTTGCTTATCGATTTGCTCAGCATAACTAGTTGATGGTTGTAGGGTAAACATTGTTAGCATAAATAGCCCTACAGCACTGAGTAAGCCTGCGAGGCGGGTACGAATGTTTTTAAATGCCAGCTCAATGTCCCAACCTTCAAGCTCTACACGGCGGTGTAAATAAGCAAGAAATCCACCACTAACAAATAAAGGTGCAACCAACGAAATACTAATTATGTAGATAAGGTTAAAAGCTATCTCTAGCCACTCTGGAGATTCAAAAATTTGGTACATAGCCTCTTCGGCAGAAAACGATTGGGGGATTAATGCGATAGTCAGTGCCGATATCCCCATCAACAAAATGTATTCAAAATGCACACAAAACAGCATCCATAGTGTTTGCTTAGGTTTCGTTGAGGCAAACAATACTTGCTTACGCTTGGTTTTTCGCTCACCTGAAAGTCGTTCTAGTTGCTCAACTGGCGCTAAAAATGCACGATTTGGGCTAAGCCTATATATCGTTAGATGAGCGACCATGTCGGTCATTTTTAACTGTTTCACTGACCTTAAGCTATGACTAATACTTAGCGGCTGATTAAACACCGCTTTTGACATGTAATCGAGTAATGGCCGCTCAAATAGAGGCTTGAGCCACCAGATAACAAAAGCACTTATTCCCCAATTAAACAGTAGGCCAATCATTAAAAACACCGGGACAGCCATTATTAAATACATAGCTACCAATGCTACAAAGTGTTGCTTAACCAGTAATACCGTTAAATCAAAGGTTTCATAGGCGCTGCGCTTACGAGGGTTAAAGCTTAGGTGATTAAGCTCCATAACGCATGCCCTTATATAAGCGAAAAATCACATAAGCCCAACAGCCTGCGCCAACAACATACTTAATTTCATTGGCAATATCACGAGGTGACCAAAATGCTTCAATAAAAGCGGCTATCACCAACATTAAAAACGCCCCAACAATCAGTGGGAGTGCTTTTTGAGCAGCCTGTTTCATCGCATATGCACGGGTAAACTGGCCGGGATTTAAAAGCCCGTAACCAATCTGACAGCCTGCCGCTGAGGCAATGATGATAGCGGTTAACTCAAACGAGCCATGGGTGATAACAAATGAGAAAAACGGCCCTTCAAAACCAACATTAACAATATGAGCGGCAATAGCCCCAAAATAAAAGCTATTGAATAATAAGAAAAAGGCAGCGCCTACACAGAACAACACACCGCCTGCAAACATCTGAAATGCAATACCAATATTATTGTAAATGTAGACCCCGAACATCATGAGATCTTGTGATGCGCCTCGCTCAGCCGATTGTACGCTACCACTGGGGTTATACATTTGTTCGATATTAAGGACGGTGCCTTGCCCTAAAAATGTATAGACGGCATCAGGGTCAAGTGTCACCCAAATAAAAGCAATAAGAGCCAATCCCCAAAATGCCAATAAGTTAATACCAAGCATTAAACGGTTTTCATATAGGGCGCGAGGAAATGCTGTGCGTGCTACGTGCCATAATTCAGAAAATTGATTACTACGCGATAAATAAAGTCGCTTTTGCCCTAACTGCACGAGTCTATTGATTTGCTCAATCAACACGGGGCTGTATTGACGACTTTGCGCAATGGCTAAGTCATTACACACTTTTCGATACAAATTAGGAAAGTGAATAGGTAAAGTCTCTGTACTTTTTTGTTCACACAAAGTCTTAAATTCATCCCAGCGTTCACTATTCGACTTTACAAATTGAGTTTGTTTCATGGTTTACCCTCTTGCGGTGGGTAATCTGTATTATCATTGACTTGTCCAGCATAATGGCGCGCATAACTGAGCAATTGCCACTCAATATTGTTTTCATCTGTCGCAAATGACTCTGCGAGAATACGCGCTAGTTCGTGGCGCCTAGCATCAGATAACTCGTCATGACGCTCAGCAAAAGCCAGCACTGCAAGTTGCTCTTCGGTAGTTAAACTTACTGTAGGTACATGCACTTGGCCTTTCGACAGCTCTGGTCGCGCTTCTAACTCGTCTTCATAAATAACCATAGTTCCAGCAGCCCAATCACCAATTCGCTTGAAACGGTTGTTAAACAACATAACCACAAGACCCAAGAAATAGCCTATCGGTAACATATCTGCGGGGCGTAATAAGTTGCGCACCACTATTTGCGAAAAGCTCGCGGGTAAGCCATTATCTTGCACAACACGAATTTTAAGTCTTTTTTTACCGGGTGTTTGGCCATTCTCCATTTCATAAAGAATGTTGTACCCCCAAGAAATTACAAAGTAAGCAATTAAAATAAGCCCTTGCCCTGCATCACCTAAAAATGCCAAAACGCTGCTCACAGCAATTAAAACAAGGCCTCGGATAATAAAATCAATAAGGTAAGCGTAGCTTCGGGCAACAACGCCAGCAGGAGTTATGGCGATATCAACGCCTTCGGGAAGTTTTATATATTCTCTGTTTTCCAATCCGTGGTTTAACATTAATCTACAACTAGCATTATTATTGTTTTCGTAAGCTCTTAATGATGCGGCTTTTCTGTCCCTTTTTCAATGCCTTTGTAGGAGCAAACTTTTATTCTGTCGCTTAATAAAACACTGAAATACTATTTTTTGACACAAAAAAACCGGCAAAAAGCCGGTTTCTATCAGTGAGTGCCATTATTTCTCAGCACGGCCCATAAATTTATGTTCAACCGTGTTGATACGAATTCGGTCGCCTGTAGAAATATGCTCAGGAACTTGAATCGTTAAACCCGTAGTTAAACGTGCAGGCTTTGAACGTGCACTAGCAGAAGCACCTTTAATTGAAGGGTCTGTTTCTTCAACAACAAGTTCAACGCTTGATGGTAAGTCTAGGCCAACCGGAGCACCATCAATTACAATTACGTGAAGACCCTGAGTTTCTTCATTCACGAATAAAATTTCTTCGCTAATCGCTTCTTTGTTTAAGTTATATGGCGTGTAATCTTCATTATCCATGAAAACATACTCTTCACCGTCAATGTAAGAGAACATTGCTTCACGGCGAGTTAAGTCAGCTAGCTTTAGCATGTCGCTGTCTTTGAATGTTTCATCCACTTTACCGCCTGTTACTACATCGTATAAACGCATGCGGTATAAGCTACCACCTGCACGACCTTGCGGTACAGAACGTTGAATATCTTTAACTACTAAAACACGGCCGTTATGCTCAATAGCGGCGCCTTTTTTAACTTCACTTGCCTTAGGCATGGGTGTATTCCTATCGTTTTTTGATGACAGGAATTTACCACGTAATAGCGTTTGTTCAATAAAAATTTATAGTTTTAAATCACATCTGTGATTTATCCTATTTTTCAGCAAATTATGGCAATAGTTGTCTCCAAACTACGAAAAAGCTGCTATGTTTATAACTACGAAAAATGACTTCAAGGATTGGATCATGAATCAACACGCAGTACACGAATATTTAATGAACAAGCCATTGGTGATGATCACACAACCATTTGGCCAAGATGTCGATGTTTATAAAGTTAATCATAAAATGTTTGCCACCCTCGCAGAGGGCAAAGAAGGTCAAACAGATGATGAAGGCAACCTTGTATGGTGGCTTAATCTAAAGTGCGACCCTGATGAGGCTCAAGCATTACGTGATATTTTCCCGTCTGTGATCCCGGGTTATCATATGAACAAACGTTTATGGAATACGGTTATTTTAGATGGCACCGTACCACAAGGAGAAATTGAACGAATGATCGATAATTCGTTTAATTTAGTGGTTGCGAATATGCCAGAAAAAGACAGAAAAGCGATTGAGCTTCATCTGTAAAAGTTTTGCACTGATCACACTCTGTGATCAGTGCAGCTTAAATGATAATGATGATCGGCATACAAAATACCACCAATTGCATAGGCGTCAGGTTGCTTTTCAATCAGCTGAAAGCCACACTTCTCAAGTACTTTTTCTGAACCGATATTACCTTCGGTAACAACCGCTTTAAATTCACGTACAGCATGTTCTGATGCGGCATAATCGAGCACCGCTTGCAAAGACTCAGTGGCATAGCCTCGACCATGAAAGTTAGGCAACAGCAAATAACCAACTTCTTGTATCTCAGGGACAGTTGATGAGGTAAACCCAGTCACGCCAACTTCTTTTCCTGTGCTGGTTTCAACAATCACTAAACACAGTGGTGTATTCGAATTTGGCTGCCAAGGCTTTAAACGTTCATTAAACTTAGCGCGTAGCTGCGCTTCTGACGGCTTATCAAAGCATTTCGCTATTACTTGGGCATCATTATGCAAAGTATAAAACAATGGCCAGTCATCGGCATTTAACAGCCGTAATGTTAATCGCTCAGTGGTGAGAGTCATGGTGATTAATCAATTAGTAAATAAACCTAGTTATAACAAACCGACATGGCGAGTTAAATACCACTTATGGCCAATATCGAAGCAAAAAGCCCCGCTCAACGTGAGCAGGGCTTTTAAATTAGCTAATTAATTAAAATACTAGCTTTTAGTTGTTTCGGTATCAGCTTCTTCTGACGCTTGCTCGTCTTCGACCACTTCTTTGGTTACTTCAACCGGATCGACAGGCGCAGCTTCTTCAACTGCCGGCTCTTCGCTTTCTGCTTGGTAAAAACGACCACCCTTTTCAGCCATTGCTTTTAACGTATCACAAGGTGTGAAAATTGGGTTGTAGTTAGCAAAAGTCGCCATTTCTGAGCTCACTTGTGCGGCACCCAGTTTATCCATATAGCTAAATGGACCGCCTAAGAATGGTGGGAAACCGATACCAAAAATAGCACCAATATCACCGTCACGCGGGCTTGCAATAATGCCATCATCTAAACAGCGCACCGCTTCGTTCAGCATTTGCGCAACACAACGTTTAGCAATTTCGCTCTTGTTTAAACGAGGTGATGGCGTAACACCCAGTAGCTCGTATACTGACTCATCCACTTTTTTATCTTTCTTGTCGTAAAGATAAAAACCACGGCCAGTCTTACGGCCTAAACGCTTAGAATCGATTAAGCGATTAAAGGCATCCGGGGCTTTAAAGCGCTCGCCCAATTCTTTTTCAAGGATTGGCGCAATTTTAGAACCGATATCAATCCCTACTTCATCAAGTAACGCTAAAGGCCCTACCGGGAACCCAAACTCAACAAGTGCTTGGTCAATCTTTTCAATTGGCTCACCTGCAAGCAGTAAATTAGCCGCTTCATTTACATAAGGCGCTAAGATACGGTTTACATAGAAACCAGCCATGTCTTTAACCACAATTGGAGTTTTACCTTGCTTACGGGCAAAGTTAACCACGCGTGCGATAGTTTCTTCAGATGTACCAGCGTGTGGAATGATCTCAACAAGTGGCATTTTCTCAACAGGTGAGAAGTAATGCAGACCAATTACATTTTCTGGACGTGCTGCATCAGCAGCGATTTGCGCAATCGGTAATGACGAGGTATTACTTGCAAAAATCGTGTTGTCTTGGCATTCACGTTCAACATCAGCCACCATACCTTGCTTTAAAGCAAGATCTTCGAACACCGCTTCGATAACGATATCGATATGCTTAAAGCCACTGTAATCGGTGGTACCGGTAATGCGGTTCATGGTTTGTTGTAGTTCTGCTTTAGATAAAATACGACGCTTTTGCTTTTTATCTAAAATTTTATAGCTGTAGTTCATTGCATTGCTAATGCCCTTTTCAGCCACATCTTTAATGCGCACTGGAACACCGGCTTTTACGGCACTAACATGAGCAATACCCGCGCCCATTAGGCCGCCGCCTAATACTGCTGCTTTAGCGATTGCTGGTGCGTCATCATTGCGCCACTCTTTTTTCATTTCTGTGGTTGCAAAGAAAATACCGCGCAATGCTTTTGACTCATCGCTCATAACTAGCGTGGCAAAACCTTCAGCTTCAGTTTTGTATGCTTTTAACTGATCAAGCTCAACACTTGCACGAACCGCTTTAATAATCGCTAAAGGAGCTGGGTAGTGACCGCCTGTTTTCTTCAGCACATTTTCTTGTGCTTTTTTGAAAATAATATTACGACCAAATGGGTTTGACTCAAGTAATTGGCTTAATCGGTCTAGCTTAGGTTTAGTAATCTTAGCCTTACCTTTCAGGGCAAACTCTTTAGCAACATCTAGTAATACACTGTGCGGGACACAATCATTTACTAAGCCTGTTTTCTTCGCTTGCTTTGCACGCACTTGTTTACCTGTAAGCATCCACTCAAGTGCTTTTTGCAAACCAACTAATTTAGGTAAACGTTGAGTACCGCCACCCCCTGGTAATAAGCCTAACTGTACTTCAGGTAAACCAAGCTTAGTGATATCGCTGTCTGAACACACGCGATAATCACAAGCTAAAGCAAACTCTAAACCACCACCTAATGCTGCACCGTGTATAGCACTAACCGTTGGGAAAGGCAGCTTTTTCATATCGAAAAATGCTTGCTGGCACATTTCGCTTAACGCTAATGCATCTTCACGGCTATTGGCGCTATCAAGCATTTTAATATCAGCACCAGCGATAAAGTTATCGCTTTTACCACTGATAAATACCATGCCTTTTACTGCTTTTTCTTGTGCGTCTTTAAGTAAGGTTTTTAAATCTTCTGCAAAACTGCTGCGCAGGGTGTTCATTTTTTCACCCGGCACATCAATAGTTACAACGGCTACGCCGTCATCAGCCACTGATAAACTAAATACTGAATCTGTCATTACGCACTCTCCAATACAAAGGCTGCGCCTAAGCCACCCGCTGCACACGCAGTCGTAAGCGCTAAGCCGCCACCGCGACGATTAAGTTCATGTAAGCTTTGCGTGATCAGGCGCGCGCCTGTTGCCGCAAATGGGTGACCGTATGCAAGAGAGCCACCTAATACATTGAACTTGTCCATGTTAATTTCGCCGATCGCTTTACTACGACCTAGCTTTTCTTGTGCAAATTTATCTGACGCAAACATCTTCATGTTGGCAAGTGTTTGCGCTGCAAATGCTTCGTGCATTTCGATTAAATCTAAATCAGCTAATGTGATACCAGCTCTATCTAAGGCAATTGGCGTTGAGTGCGCCGGACCCATTAGCATGTCTTCATGTACACCAATTGCAGAGAAAGCAAAACTGCGTACATAACCTAAAATGTTGTAACCCAATGCTTTTGCTTTGCTCTCACTCATCATTAATACCGCTGCTGCACCATCTGTTAATGGTGTAGCGTTAGCTGCGGTAACTGAGCCGTGTTGACGGTCAAATACTGGTTTTAATTTGGCGTAGCCTTCAACTGTTGAGTTATGACGGATGTTATTGTCTTGCTCAATAAAGCTCTTATAAGGTGCAACATGGGCAGTCATCACTTCGTCTTTCAGTTTACCATCAGCCCACGCTTGGCTTGCAAGAGTGTGAGAACGGTGTGCTAAAGCATCTTGGTCTTCGCGGCTAATGTTATGCGTTTTCGCCATTTGCTCAGCTGTTTGACCCATAGATAAGCCAGTAGAGTACTCAGCGACCGCTGGCGGTACAGGCAGTAAGTCTTTAAGACGCAATTTTGAGAAAATCTTTAATCGCTGACCAAGAGTGCGTGCTTTGTTTAAATCAACAAGGCTACCCGCTAATTTTTTGCTAACACCAATAGGTAATACAGATGATGAGTCAGCACCGCCCGCGATACCAACTTGCACTGAGCCTGCCATAATTGACTCAGCCACGTTAGCAATGGCTTGGAAACTTGTCGCACACGCACGCGATACAGAATAAGCATCAACAGATACAGGCATACCCGTACCTAATACGATTTCACGGGCAATATTTGGCGCTTCTGGCATTTGTACTACTTGACCAAATACCAGTTGGTCGATTTCAGATTTATCGAAATTTAGTCGCTCAAGCATTTCGTTGACAACTAACTTACCCATATCAAGGGCTGGTACATGGTGGAATGCTGTGGCTTGCTTTGCAAACGGCGTTCGTAGGCCGCTAACGATTGCGATACGATCGCCTTTTGCTGTTTTAAGTATATTTTGCTCAGACATTTATGCTCTCCCGCTGACAGGTCTGACCTGTTTGTTTTTCCTGATTCTAAAACAACCCGTGTACGAATGCCAATAGTAAGTTTTCAACCATAGGCTTTTTTCGACCGATTTACAAAAAAACACTGTATTTATATGGTAGGCTAAAATTTTTATAGGCTAGGATAAAATTCCTTAAAAAATAACGAACTATTTGAGGATTTTCTGTCTAACACTTGTGTTATAACTTTTGAATCCTTATAACTTGTTGATAGCGCCCCATTCACGGTAGCGTAAACACGATTGATAAGCACTGAACGTTTCACGTTTGTGCGGTATAAAAACAATTTTTGACTCACGCTTTTAGGACAGTCTTTTTATTATGGCAGTTAACGCATTTTCACAATTAAAAACATACTTAGACACGCAAATTATCGGCCAACCCCAATTAACTCAAGCACTGTTAATCGCAATTTTGGCTGATGGCCACTTATTAGTTGAGGGCCCTCCGGGTCTTGCAAAAACCCGTGCTGTAAATGCATTAGCAAATGGCGTTGAAGGCAGCTTCCAACGAGTTCAATTTACCCCTGACTTACTACCTGCGGATGTCACCGGTACCGATATTTATCGTCAGCAAACCAGTGAGTTCGTATTTGAAAAAGGCCCGTTATTTCATAACCTAATATTGGCTGACGAAATTAACCGTGCTCCAGCTAAAGTACAATCAGCACTTCTTGAAGCAATGGCCGAGCGCCAAGTAACTGTTGGTAAAAACACCTATCCACTGTCTGACCTATTTATGGTTATGGCAACGCAGAATCCGCTCGAGCAAGAAGGGACTTACCCACTGCCAGAAGCTCAGCTTGACCGCTTCTTACTGCATTTAAGCATTGATTACCCGGGTGCTGAACACGAATTAGACATTTTACGTCTAACTCGAGGTGAAGCTATCTCTGATAAGCAAGCAACGACACAACAAATTAGCCAAAGTGAGCTTTTTGCTGCCCGTAAAGCGATATTAGGTTTGTATTTAGCTGAACCACTAGAGAAGTACCTAGTACAGTTAATTGTTGCCACTCGTGAAGCGTCTGAACTTGATGAGCAACTTGGCCGCTGGATTGAATATGGTGCAAGCCCACGTGCAACGATTGCCCTTGATAAGTGTGCGCGAGCTCATGCTTGGCTTGAAGGTCGAGATTTTGTAGCCCCTGATGATATCCAAGCTGTGCTTCACAATGTGTTACGTCATCGTATTATATTGAGCTACGAAGCGCAGGCCGATGGCATTAGTAAAGACGATGTGATCAGCCGAATTTTAGAATTGGTGGCAGTACCATAAGCTATGTCGAGCCAATTTGATACAGCGGCGTGGTTAGCGGCAAGCCATAGTCAAGGCGTAAACTTATCACTCAAAGAGTTGATGTATTACAAAGCCAAAGCTCGCTTGCTAGAACTTGCGCCCAAAGTAAAAATCAAAAACAGTTTAGCTGGGCAATACCTTGCGCCTCATAAAGGTCGCGGTATGGAGTTTGCCGAGGTACGGCATTACCAAGCTGGTGATGACATACGCTCTATCGACTGGCGTGTTACCGCACGTACAGGCGAAACCCACACTAAGCTGTTTCAAGAAGAAAAAGAACGCCCTGTTTTCGTATTTACTGACTTTTCAAACTCAATGCTGTTCGGCTCAAAGTTATTATTAAAGTCAGTGCAAGCAGCGCACATTAGCGCATTGGTTGCATGGTCAGCATGTCAACGCGGTGATCGGATTGGTGGTCTGGTGTTTAATCAGCATAGCCATCACGAATTAAAGCCTACATCGCGCGAAAAAGCAGTGCTAAAGCTTTGTCACAATTTATGTGATATTCACAGCCAAGCACTGACTAATATAGATCAAACAACCACCAGCTTATTTAGCGAAAACCTTAAACGCCTTAATCATTTAGCAAAACCAGGAAGCTTGGTTTATATCGTCTCTGATTTCAGTGCCCTTGATGAAGCAAGCTTCAAACAGCTTGAGATGCTAAGCAGACACTGTGAGTTAATTGGCTGCCATATTAGCGACCCATTCGAGCATCAGTTACCGGCTTTTAAGCAAACTGTGACCGTGTCGGCTAATGGTCAAGAGCTGGCTTTACCGTTAATGGATAAGCAATTTCGCGAGCGTTTTGCTAAGTCTGCTGAAGAGTCGTTTTCTAATAGATTAAAACGCTTACAAAAATCTGGACTTAGTTTAATTTCATTCAGTGCAGCCACCCCACTTGAGCTGCAATTAGTGAGAAAGTAACAATGCAAAAAAATCCGCTAGATGGCTTACATGATGTCATTGCACCAACCGAGGTTGCATGGTGGCCACTTGCTCCAATTTGGTGGCTTATCATCGCCTTAGTTGGTTCGTTATTAATTGTCGGCTTAGTGCTTTTATATAAAAACCAGCAGTTTAAAAAAGCCAAAAAACAAGCCATTAAATTAAGTAAAACAGTGGCTGATGATGACGCACAACAGCTACACATTATTTTAAAACGTTTAACTCGTCATTATTACAACAACCAGCTTGCCTCTCAGCCTTTAGCAAAGTGGTCAGAAAGCTTGTCTAAGCTTAGTGGCGACAATTTTAGTTACGATGAACTAATGCCACTTTATCAACAGCAAACGAATAATGCCGAGCTTGGGGCTAAATTACGCAGCGCCATCCACAACTTTAAACTCAAGGAGCCAATCAATGTTTGAGTTTAGTTGGCCATGGTGTTTTGTACTCTTACCACTGCCTTGGTTATTAAGCCGCTTTATGCCGCTAAAGCAGCAAGGGCAGTTACGTTTACGTATCCCAGGCTTTGCTAAGCTTGGCTTGAATAATCAAACAGTGCAGCAACATAGCCGTAAAGTTTCATTACTCGAATGGGCAGTATGGGGTTCACTGGTTGTTGCAATAGCAAACCCAACTTGGCTTGATGAGCCTATCACACTGCCTAATGAAGGCCGCGACATTATGCTTGCAGTGGATTTATCTGGCTCAATGACCGAGCAAGACATGGCCTATCAGAATCAATATGTCGATAGGCTAACCATGGTAAAAGCTGTATTAAGTGACTTTATTGAGCAGCGTCAGGGTGACCGCCTTGGTCTTATTTTATTTGGCGATACGGCATTTTTACAAACGCCACTTACACGTGATGTTAAAACTGTGAGCCAAATGCTAAGCGAAGCACAAATTGGCCTAGTAGGTAGAGCAACAGCCATCGGTGATGCATTAGGTTTATCGGTAAAACGCTTTGCCAACAAAGATGAAAGTAATCGTATTGTTGTGCTATTAACTGATGGACAAAACACCGCTGGTAACCTCGATCCAGAAGATGCGCTACTCTTAGCCCGCGAAGAAGGTATCAAAGTATATACCATTGGCGTTGGCTCAGATAACCCACGTGGTTTTAGCCTATTTAATATGGGTGGCATGAATGGTGGTAACCTTGATGAAAGCTTATTAAAGCGTATTGCAGAGCAAACCGGCGGCTTATACTTTAGAGCAAAAGATGTGGCTGGTTTACAACAAATTTATCAAGAGCTTGATAAACTTGAGCCTATTAGTAGCGATGAGCAAACGTTCCGCCCACAAATTTCTTTGTTTTATATTCCACTGCTTATAGCGCTTGGCTTAATAAGCTTAGCAATGCTAGTCAGTTTTATCCGCCAATTTAAGCAGGAGAGCTAGTATGGATTTTGAATTTATTCGCCCTGCCCTACTTTGGTTATTAATCCCAGCATTGATTATTTTTAGTGTGTTGTTAGTGCGCAATAAAAAGAGCGCCCCGGCTGATTTAATAGCCCCCCATTTGGCACAGTTTGTAATGAGCGACAACCACAAAAAACAAAGCCAACCACTTTGGTTAGTTGCGCTGTTTACCTTATTAGCTATTGTGTTTTCTGCAGGCCCAAGCTTTGAGAAAAAACAAGTGCCAGTGTTTCAAGCAAAAAACGCTCGAGTCATTGTGATGGATATGTCGTACTCTATGTTCAGTACCGACATTGCGCCAAGCCGGTTAGTTCAAGCTCGCTTTAAAGCACTTGATATGATTGAGCTTTTCAAAGAAGGTGATACGGCATTGGTTGCTTATGCAGGCTCTGCATTTACTATTTCGCCGCTAACCAATGACGCCAGCACGTTGGCTAATCTTATCCCAAGCCTAAGCCCTGATATCATGCCAAGCAAAGGCTCAAATGTGATTGATGGTTTAGAAAAAGCCGACGATTTACTAAAACAAGCAGGCTATTTAGATGGTGATATTATTTTAGTCACCGATGGAGTTGATAGCCTAGATCAAGAAGATATTGCTCGCTTTACAAGTGAATCGGATTATCGCTTAAATATTTATGGTGTAGGCACTGAGCAAGGTGCGCCAATCAAGCTTCCTGAAGGTGGTTTTTTGAAAGACATGCAAGGACAAATTGTTATTCCAAAATTAAATGTGAGTCGCTTAAATGCACTTGCACGTAATAGTGGTGGCAAATTTGCGCTCTATCAAACCAGTAATCAAGATATTAAAACATTCGCACCTAGTGCCAATGCTGAAGTGCTTAAAGATGAAAAACAAAGCCAAGCTTTATGGCGTGTTGATGCGGGTATTTATGGCCTTATTATTTTACTACCGTTAGCACTTTTTTTGATTCGCCGAAGCAGCCTAGTGCTTGGGGTTTTGTTTGTTATGCTACTGCCTCAGCAACAGGTTTACGCCGCTGAGTTACCAGAGGTGTTTAAAAACCAAGACCAACGCGCCCTTGATGCCTATCAGCAAAATCAATTTGAACAAGCCGCACAAGCAGAAAACGCGCAACTAAAAGGCGCAGCCCTTTATCAGCAAGGTAATTACCAAGCGGCCATGGACGCCTTTAGCGAAGATAAGTCAGCTACTGGTTTGTATAACTATGGTAATGCTCTTGCCAAGGCTGGTGAGCTAGAGCAAGCCATAGAGGCTTATAAACAAGCCCAGCAACTTAATAATGATTTTACTGAAGCAAAAGAAAACCAAGCCCTCGTTGAACAGTTATTGCAGCAGCAAGAGCAACAACAGCAGCAACAAGATCAACAGAAAAACAATGATCAACAAAACAGCGATGGCCAGCAAGATAACCAGCAAAAGCAACAGGGCGAGAATTCCCAGCAAGGCGAAAACTCTGAGCAAAGTGAGCAGCAAGAGGGGCAACAGCCCTCTGAGCAAGGTGAACAATCAGATCAAAAAGGTGAGCAAAGCGAGTCTGAAAGTGGCCAGCAAAACAAACCTGAAATGGAATCTGAAGCACAACAGTCACCACAATCAGGTGAACAAAAGCCAGAGCAGTCCCCCGAGCAACAAGATGCAAAGCCAGAGCCATCGCAAAGCGATGAACAAGCTAAACAGCAAGCAGAGCAACAAGCTTTGCAGGCACAAGCAGCTGAACTGACTAATGAAGAGAAAGAAAAAGCACAACAGCTTAATCAGTTACTTCGTAAAGTCCCTGATGATCCTGCGATCTTATTAAGAAATAAAATGCAATTAGAAGCACAAAAACGAAACTATCAACGTCGTCCACGAGGAGCCGAAAAATCATGGTAATGCGATTATTATGTTGTTTATTGCTAATCGCGGCAGCGCCGCTTTGGGCTGCCACCCAACTACAGGCAAGTGTTGATAAAAACCCAGTCCTTGCAGGTGAGTTTTTCATATTAACTATTACCGCTGACGACACCATCAACAGCGAGCAACCTGATACCTCTGTACTATTAAAAGACTTTGTTGTTGGACCAACGAGCGTTAGTACCCGCACCAACATTATTAATGGTGAAATCAGTAAGCAAACGAGTTGGTCTGTAAAATTAATGACTCGCAAAGAAGGGACTTACACAATCCCAGCATTTACCGTTGCTGGTGCAACTTCGCAGCCAATTGAGTTAACGGTTAGCAAACGGAGTCAAAACTCTGAACAAAGCCAAGATGCATTTATCAAAACCAGTATTAAACCGCAAAGTTTGTATGTGCAAGAAGCCGGTGTTTATACAGTTAAGCTATACATAGACAACAATAAAGAGCTACTTGATGGCAACCTTACGACACCAAAAATGGAAAATGCCGAATTAACCGCCATCAATAAACAATCAGAAAGCTATGAGCTGATTGATGGAAAGCGTTATTTGGTGATCACTCGCGAATACCTAGTGCAACCACAAAAAAGCGGCATTAATACCATTACAGCCCCTGTCTTTAATGGCCGTATCCGTCAAAACTATCGCCAAATGGCAATTTCAGCTATGGGTGAAAATGTTGATGTAGACATAAAACCAATTCCTGATAACTACACAGGTGCTTGGCTGCCAAGTGAATTAGTCAACCTTGATGAGCAATGGCAACCAAAAGATGACACGGTAGAGGTAGGTACGCCAATTACACGTACTATCAAACTCACCGCGCTTGGTGTCACCAAAGAACAGCTGCCTGATATCGAGATGCCACAAGTACAAGGTTTTAGAAGTTACCCTGATCAAAAAGAGAATAACCACTTAGTGCGTGATGGTCGCGTTATTTCTCAGCAAACAGCGTCTTATGCGTTATTACCTCAAACACCAGGAACATACACTTTACCTGAAATCAAACTGCCTTGGTTTAATACTAAAATAAACCGTATCAGTTATGCCACGCTTCCTGCACGCACAATTACGGTGATACCAAGTACTAACCCATTAACCCCGCCACCAGCGACGCTTACACAGCCCCAAACTGACAACTCTGCCGCTGTGACAGATATGCCACCGGCTGTGCAAACTGTCACTCAAGTCAGCACACCAGCTTGGCTCGTAATTGTTGCAGCTGTAGGCTATGGCCTGTGGTTATTCACTTTGGTTCTGTATATTAAAAAACGCCCAACAGTACGTGAAGTCGCACCACAATCAGTAGCTGCTTCTTCAACATCACTTGATGAGCTTAAGAAGGTCGCTAAACAACGCAACAATGCTCTCTTCTACAGCACATTAATGGCCTACGCTAAACAGCAAACCGGTCAAACAACACGACCAATTGAGCACCTGCAAGCAACACTTAACAATCAAGCCCTCAATGAGGAAATTGCTAAATTACGCGCTAAACTCTATAGTTCAGCAGACGAGCATCCTGATTTAGCAAAGATTGTGGCTTTGCTTAGCCAAGCCACTAAGCACGTTAAGTCGACAAACCAAGAAGATGTATTAAAGAATCTATACGATTAATATTAATACATTGAATTTAAACGGCTAATCTACAATTAGCCGTTTTTTATATAAAAATAATATAAATTCAGAAAGTTTTTTTCTGGTGGGCGGGTCTTATTTACTATGACAGAAAAACAAAAGCGATATGAAGCACTGGTTCATATCTACCACAGTGAGCTTTTTCGCTTTGCATATTGGTTATGTCGTGATCAGAGTATTGCAGAAGACTTAGTGCAGGAAACCTTCCTGAGGGCTTGGCGTGCCTTGGATTCACTGCAAGATCAGCAAGCAGCCAAACCTTGGTTACTCACTATATTACGACGAGAAAATGCTCGGCGATTCGAACGTAAACAATTTGATTACGCCGATGTTGAAAATGACACACTTGTAGATGAAAAAAGCACGACGCTTGATGCTGAAATGGAACAAACAGTGATTCAACGACAAATTGGAAAGTTATCAGAAGAGTATCGCGAGCCACTGCTGTTACAAGTAGTAATGGGGTGTTCGGGTGATGAAATTGCCGAGATACTCGATTTAAATAAAAACACGGTAATGACACGTCTTTTCCGTGCCAGAAACCAGCTTAAAGAGGCTTTAAGCAGTGATGATGATCAACTTAGAGGAGCATCAAATTAATGGATGAACTCGAGTTTCGCCGCCGCATCCTCGCCGAGCCAAGCACGACTGATAAGGAGCTTGACGCGCTTGCCGAGCAGGACGAAGATAAACAGGCGTTTATCGATGATGTACGTGCCTTAGATGATGAGCTAAGTAAAGCACTCAACGTACCCGTGCCTGAAAATCTAGCAAAGCGAATTATTGATAATACTTATGCAGCAGAAGAACAGCTCTCTGAGCAGCCGTTAGACACTATTATTGAGGCTAAGTCGCGCTTTGCCTTTAATCGCCTTTATTTAGCGGCTGCAGCGTCGTTTTTAGTGGCAATTAGTGTGTTCTTCGTTACTAACAAACAGCATACGTTATACAGTGTTGGTGAGCATGCTTTTACTCATTTGTATCATGAAATTGACTCGCTTGATAAACATGAGCCAATTGACCTTGCCTATGTGAACGAAAAGTTTGCCACAATTGGCGGACATTTAGATGAGCTACCCGGTAAAGTTACTTATTTAATGTTTTGTAATTTTCAGGGGAAAAAAGGCCTGCACTTGGTATTTGAATCTGACTTTGGTCCAATGACTGTCTTTATCGTCCCTGCTGACGAACAGCCTTTTGGTACTGGCTCAGAAGATTTCAGTGATGAACGTTTTGCTGGGCATATAAACCGCGGAAAACAAGCTGATACGATACTGATAGCCAGCCTTGATGCACCGCTTGATAGCTATAATTCAATGCTAAATGATGCGATACGCTGGTTACATTAGCCCTGTCCGCAAATAAAATTTAGATACAAAAAAACCGCAGTGTGTGACTGCGGTTTTTTATCGCTATAGAGCCGATTATTTACAAACGTCTGCTACTGCATTAGCAAAGTAATCAATGTTTGCATCACTGATACCAGCAACGTTTACACGGCTAGAACCAACAATGTAGATTGAGTACTCTTTTTGTAAGCGCTCGATTTGCTCTTTATTAATACCTAGGAATGAGAACATACCATTTTGACGGTCAATAAATGAGAAATCTTGTTCAATCCCTTTCGCTGCTAAGCTTTCTTTGATTAAAGTACGTAAACCATTAATACGGTTACGCATTTCATCAAGCTCATCGTGCCACATTTGCGTAAGCTCAGTGCTGCCTAAAATCGTGCTAACAATATCAGCACCGTGTGCAGGCGGCATTGAATAAATACTACGTACAACGCTTAACAATACAGAGTTAGAGATATCAGCAGTTGCAGCATCTTTTGCAATAATTGAACACGCACCGATACGCTCGCGGTATAGACCGAAGTTTTTCGAACATGAAGAACAGATGATTAGCTCATCTACCGCTGCTGCTAGTTTACGTAGACCCGCAGCGTCTTCTTCAAGGCTTGAACCAAAACCTTGGTAAGCAATATCAACAAGTGGCGTAAAACCAACTTCAACAGCAAGATCAGCAACTGTGCTCCATTGCTCAGCATTTAAATCCATACCGCTTGGGTTGTGACAACATGCGTGAAATAACACAACATCACCTTTAGGCACTTGCTTTAGGGTGTTTATCATGTCATCAAATAATAGGTCTTTATTTTCGTAATCGTAGTAAGGGTACTCTTTTACTGTTAAGCCTGCCGCTTCAAATAAGCTAATGTGGTTTGCCCACGTTGGCGTAGTAACCCATACCGTTGCATCTTTATTGCAACGCTTGATGAATTCAGCTGCAACACGAAGTGCACCTGTACCACCTGGTGCTTGTGCAGTGCGAACACGGTTTGCTAATAACGCAGGATGCTCACCCAGTAATAAGTTTTCCATTTTTTGGCAGTAATCTAAGTTACCCGCCAAGCCAATGTACGATTTACTGGTTTCGTTTTCTAAACGAAACGCTTCCGCTTTTTTAACCGCTTTTAATACAGGCGTATTGCCTTGCTCATCCTTATAAACACCTACACCCAAATCGATTTTCTTCGGGTTTGTATCTTGTTTAAAGGCCGCCATTAGGCCAAGAATAGGATCTGTTGGTAATGGTTTTAATTCTGAGAACATTGACTATCTCTTTTTATAGGGGTTAGCGTTGCCACTAGCTTAACATAAAAACCCAGCCTAATTACTAGTTAAATTAGACCAAGAGTTGAGGAATTTTAATACAACATGCCACAAGTAATGCAAGGGTTTGTTGATCAAAGAAATCAGTATTAAATGCTTCTGCATCTATAATACCTAAGCATTCGTTTTTCTCTGAAAGTAATGGTAAACAGGTCTCTGCTTTCACTTTAGGATCGCAAGTATAGTACTCACCACCTTGAGCAAGGTAATCAGCAACGTTATTGATCACACGCCCTTGCTTAGATAGTGCAACCTGTACATTATTGCTACCCTTAGCGAATGCGTCTGTTAGAGGAAATAACGGACGACTTGGCGCGCCATGGTAAACCAGCTTCAATAACTGTGGGCCTTCGTCTGTATTTGTTGCTTGATAAATACCAAACCAATCTACTTGCGTCTGGGCTACGACAAAATCGATGATTTGTTGAAGCTTAGCCAGCTTTTCAGTGTTTACAGCATTGTCTGCAACATAGTCGTTTAATTTGAATGGTTCATCTTGCAAATAACCAAATAAGCTACACGCACCCCCCTCGCCTAGCTCAGGGATTTGATACTGCCAGCGCACTGAAGGTAATGCTGACTCTGCAAGATTTTGCTCAAGGTTTGATAATTGCTCCGCAACAAGGTTTTCAGGTAAATCTAGTTGGGCAACAGATAAGTAAGTAGAAATCATTTAGCCATCCAAACATCTATAATGCCGAAATGATAACATGCGATTTTAGTGTGAGCTAGCTTTGCTTGCAGTTAATTTATAATTAATTTCGACTTGGTTGCCAGCGCTATTAAATGAGACTTTAGAAGCTATCTCAGAAAGTAAACATAGACCTCGACCATGTTCTCTAACTAGGTTTTGCTGACTCTGCCCTGTTTTTGAAAATCCATTCCCTGAGTCACAAATAGTAAAGTCTAATTCTAATGTTTCGGGACTATATTGAATATCTATTATGATTAATGCTTCGCTTAACGAAGCCAGAGCTTCTTCTCGTTGTTGATAATAGATTAAAAAACCGTCTTCTTGGTTTTTTATCTCTGAGTCAAGCCCAAGAACACCATGATCAAGTGCATTATTATAAGCTTCAGATAACATCAAAAATATATTAGCCCGATGATCATTTAAGCCACCAATTTTGCTAAGCAGTTCGATCACTTCTAAAACGGGGTCGGTACTTTTAATTTGCTTTGCGTTTAAGCTCATTGAGATATGAAAAGGTAAAGGCGAAAACTGCTCATATGTCTGTTCTGGTGAAGGAACCGGCAAACAATTTAACAACACTAAGCTCAAGTCATCTTGTTGTTGATTGCCACGCGCAAAACGATTAACACGCTCAATTATTTGTTCTGTACTTATATACGATTTTGACGCTAATACTTTTTTAAATCTCTGTTCACCAAAGTACTCATCATTGAGGTTAGTTGTTTCAATAATGCCATCTGTTGCCATCACGATTCGCGATGATGGCTCAACTTCGATGTGAATTAAACCACGTTCAAACTCTTCAGGCTCAAGAATACCCAGCGCCATATGCTGTGATTCTAGCGTTCGGGTTATGTTGCCTTTTTCATTAATAACATAAATGTCAGGTAAACCACCTAACCATGCTGAAACACTTCTTCCAGACTTACTCAACTCTAAAATAGTCGCAGCACAAAACATATGGCCTGGCAGTAAATTGCCCAGTACAGTATTAATTTCAGCCGCAATATCACTGACCGACATACCTTTACTTACCATGGTATAAAACACGCGTGAAGCGGGTAATGCACCAACCGCTGCAGCTAAGCCGTGACCTGTAAAGTCTCCTAACATGCAATATAAACTGCCAATAGGGCTTTGTGCCACAAGAAACATATCACCATTAAACATGGCGGCAGGAGATAAATGGAAGTCTAAATGAGCAGGAAATGCTTGCTGGTTTTCTAATGCGTTATTAAAGATATGCTCAACAATCTCATGCTCTCTTTCAACTTGATTTTGATGGTACTCAAGTTGCAAATTCTGATCATGGGCTTTTTGGCTTAAGTTTCTAATTCGGCTATGTGCTTTTATCTTGGCGTTTAGAATCACTTCTTGAAATGGTTTTTGTAAGAAGTCATCTCCCCCAACAGCTAAACAACGCTCAAAACTTGCCTCATCTTCTAATGAGGTAATAAAAATAATTGGCAGGTAAACTTGGCTGAAGCGCTTTTTGATTATCGATGCAGTTTCAAAACCATCCATAACTGGCATGATGACATCAAGTAACACGATGTCGATTTTATTCTCTTCTAATAGCTTTAATGCATTCAAGCCATTATCGGCAGTAAAAACACGATAACCTTGTTGCTCTAACATCACTGTTAATAGACGGCGATTTAACTCTAAATCATCAACAACCAGTATATTTAGCATCAATCAATATCAAACTTTTTGTCAAAACGAGAAATTTGCAGAATTTTCTTTAGCTGTGGCTGACAGTTACTGATTTGAATTGTGTCGACCTTACCAGAAAGGTTTTTTTTCATGTTAAGCAGCATACCTAGTGCAGAGCTATCCATATAGTCTGTTTCTCTTAGGTCAATAACAACTTTGTTAATATTATCGTTTAAGTCAGCATAAGCCTGACGAAAAGTTTGCACTAGATTAAAATCAAACTTTCCTTTGATCTGAACGGTTAAAATTTCGCCATCTGCAGATGTACTGCACGTTAAACTCATAATAAACTCCTAACAAACAATTCCTTCCTCAGAATTATCTAAATATAACTGCTTAAAAGAAATAAGCCAAAAATTAAAACACTTAGAATGAAATTTGTTATTATTTGGGCAAGCTTTCACAATGAGATCCACTATGAGCGACAATAATCTAGTTTATTCAACAGCGACTGGCCGTATTGAACAACCTAAAGAAACAAAGCCAACCCAAAGCAAAACGTTTAAAGATGGCTTTTTACGTATTGAGCGTCAAACAAAAGGCCGCAAAGGCAAAGGCGTCATGCTAGTTGTTGGTATTGACAGTGAGCAACATGACTTAAAAAAGCTGGCTAAAACCATTAAAAGTAAAATGGGTCAAGGTGGCGCCGTTAAAGAAGGCATCATTGAGGTGCAAGGTGACGACAGAGAAAAACTCAAAGCTATTCTCGAAGGGCTTAAATTTAAAGTAAAAATTGCAGGGGGCTAGTCAGCCCCCTCACTCATTATGACTTCATTGACCTTAGGTGCTCATAAAGTGCTGGTAACTCATCTTCTGGGACTGGTTTACTGTAATAGAAGCCCTGCACAATATAACAATTGTTATTTTGCAAAAATTCTATTTGTTCAATCGTTTCAACCCCTTCAGCAACCACGTTTAGTTTAAGCTTTTGCGCCATCGCGATAATTGCAGCCGTGATTTCCATGTCGTTGCTATCCTCAGGAATATCTTTAACAAACGAGCGGTCAACTTTCAAAATATCAACCGGGAAACGCTTCAAATAACTTAATGATGAATAGCCTGTACCAAAGTCGTCAATCGAAATCGACACGCCCAATGCTTTCAGTTGATGTAGTTGCAAGATAGCAGCTTCTACATGCCCCATCAGCATACTTTCTGTGAGCTCTAAGTGCAGCCGCTTTGGCTCAACACCGGTTTGCTTAATAATGTTATCAAGCGTCGATACTAGGTTGGCATCTTTAAACTGTCGAGCAGATAAGTTAATCGAGATATTATTTTTTAAATTCTGATCTGCTAATCGAGCTGCAAACTCACAGGCTTCTTTTAAAATCCAGGCTCCTAACTCAACAATTAATCCAGTTGCTTCTGCAATAGGAATAAATTTTGTCGGTGGGATCATTCCCTCTTCCGGATGGAACCAACGTATCAGCGCTTCGTACCCAACAACTTGGTTGTTACGACAATCAACTTGAGGTTGGTAGTACACTCTGAATTGGCCTTCACGAATACCTGTACGTAACTCATTTTCAATGAATAATCGTTCATTCGCAGCAGCATTTAATTCTTGGCTGTAGAAGTGATAGGTGTTTCGTCCCTTTGCTTTTGCTTCATACATTGCAAGATCAGCATGTTTGAGTAATTGGTCTTCTTCTTGGCTATCAAATGGTGCCATTGTAATACCAATACTGGCACTAATGATCACTTCATTGTTACCTAA
This sequence comes from Pseudoalteromonas sp. PAR1, assembly GCF_947311895.1. Taxonomy (NCBI): domain Bacteria; kingdom Pseudomonadati; phylum Pseudomonadota; class Gammaproteobacteria; order Alteromonadales; family Pseudoalteromonadaceae; genus Pseudoalteromonas; species Pseudoalteromonas sp. PAR1. Next base: position 287,301 of record NZ_CAMZMY010000002.1, read on the forward strand.
CTTAATTGGCTCATTAAGCGTACGTTGAATGGTATTAGCAACTTCTGTCGCATGAGTTTGATGTTCAATACCACTAAGTAAAACCGCAAACTCATCACCGCCTAAACGGGCAATGGTATCTTCTGTGCGTAAACGTTTTTTCAAGCGATTGGCTACTTCAACCAGTAATTGGTCACCTGCATCATGGCCTAACGTATCATTGATACGCTTGAATTCATCTAAATCAAAATAGAACAAAGCAAAGGCATAATGACCACGCTCTGCTAAGGCCATTGACTTACGCAATTGCATTCTAAAGAAAGTACGGTTTGCAAGCCCCGTTAAGGTATCAAAATAAGCAAGTTGCTCCATCTTACGTTGGCTTTCTTTTACAAAAGAAATATCTTGAGCTGATGCCACGTAACTGGTTATCTCACCACTGTCTTCACGAATTGGCGAAATACTTAAAGAAACCCAAACAGATTGACGATCATTTGCTTGTAATAAGGTATCACCGCGCCAATAATTTCGGCTTCGCAGGTCAATATCAATATCATCAACTAATATTGCCATCTCTTGTGAAATAATGCTCAGTAAAGGAGAGCCTATAAAGTGACGTTCTTCAAAGCCTGTCATCTCAACCATTTTTGGGTTGACGTATTTTACTTCAAACTCTTCATCTGTAATGACCACCCCTGTTCCGGAGAATGCAACAGCCTTAGATAATCGATTTGCCGCTTTTTCTGCAATTTCCTTTTCACTGATACGCTGATTTAAACCATCTATCAATTTACGGATCTCAACGGCCATATCTCTGAAAGAACCATTCAAGGTACCGATTTCATCTTTATTTTCTTTGGGAAACTCTGTTTGCAATTGCCCTTTACCAAAGCTCACCACAGCATTAACCAAAGAGTGAATACGGCGTAACACTAATTGATAAAGTGCTTGATGAAGTAACAGTGCAACTAAAATAGCGTACAAAATAAATAAGCCAAAAAATTTAACTTTCAGCTCTTCTAACGCAGATAATGCCGATGAACGCTTTTTATAAATACCAATATACCAGTCTAGCTGTTCAACTTTGCGGATATTGATAATGTGAGTTTCACCATCTTGTACAAATGAATTTGCCGACTCAGGCAACCTAAGACGAATGGTTTCAGAGACTAGCTTTTGCAAGTCAGCATTCACAAAATCTTGAGTCGCTAATTTTTTCCCCTCACGCCCGTACTTTTCTAATGTTTTCTTATCTAAATCAGGGTGCGCCAATAATTGACCATTCGCATCAAAAACAAATAGGTTTTGTTCGCGATCGCCAATCGGTAATTGAGAAAGCAGTGTTCCAAGTGCAATATCACTTCCTGTTACACCAAAAAACTCATTTCCACGATAAATAGGAACGAGCACACTCACAACCCATTTGTGCCATATATTATCGTAATAAACATTTGACCAAACAGCTTCACGACTTGGGTTGGTAGCTTCTTTAGCGTAGTTAAAGGTTTTACCAGTCGTAAAATTAAAATCGCCCGGAACATTTAGCGCCCAGTTAGGCGGCGCAATACGAATAAAATTGTCTTTTGTGATCAGATAGAAATTGAAAAAGTCTTGGATTAAGGTAGGTGAAACAATTTTCCATAATGACTCGGAATCATTAATTAATTGTTTGTAAAACGGTGAGTAATTTTCTTGTGGTATAAATGCAGCTGATAACCCATCAGCAGAAGTGCTACGAATACTTCCGTCTACAGCAAATTTAATTTCTGAGTTAAAATTACTTTGCAAATGAGAGTCGCTTTGTAGCAACTGGCTACTAACAACTGAATTAGCCTGTTCCGCAATATTAATTTTAGTGTTGATTAAATGATTAAACTGCTTTGTTAAGCGTTCACTTGAGTGCTTTAAGAGATCATGCTCTTCAAACACGAGTTGCTTCTCTTCGGATTTGAGCATTAAAGCCGCTGCACAAATACCCGCAATTAAACAAATCGCAGAGATCAGCAGCGACAATTTCATACTTAATGAATTCACACCAAACCGTGATGGCGGTCGTCGATACACCACAGGACTACCTTATTAATAATTGTTATTATTTATTATGCAAAAACAAATATACCAGATTCATTTTTATATTTATAAATTTTTTATGAAGATTAATGAATTTTCCTAATCAGTGTACTCATTTATAAATTACTGCGATATGCAGTTGACTTTGTGTACAAGTGTTTTTACATTAAAGCAATGAATAAAATTATCTCTCGCACACGTTTTTCGTTTTTTAGCTTCTTTAGATAGAGGAGGCTTAACTGTTTGCGAGATAAATTCACCGAATAGCTAAAGCCTCCCTCTTGGGAGGCTTTTTTGTTTGTGCACTGTTTTGGAATGAGGAAACCAACATGAGCAATGATGTATTAAATGCATTACGACACGATATCAATGAAATTGATTCAGATTTATTAGTCTTACTGGCCAAAAGACGCCGAATAAGCCATAGCGTTGTTGAGTATAAAATTGCTAACAATAAACCAATACGAGATGAAGCACGTGAGCAAGCGTTGCTCGAAAAGCTAATAAGCTATGGTAAATCACTTGGCCTAGACGCCTACTACATAAACAATGTCTTTCAGACCATTCTTGAAGACTCAGTTTTAAATCAGCAAGCCATGTTGCAAAAGAACCTCAACCCTGAAGCAATGAGCGAAACACACCGCGTAGCATACTTAGGTGGACAAGGCTCATATAGCCAACTAGCTTGCCATAAATATTTTAGCCGTCGCCCAGGTAAAGTAATTGAAATGGGCTGTACTAGTTTTGATCAAATCACAGGTAAAGTAGAAAGTGGTCAGGCAGACTTTGGCTTATTGCCTATTGAAAATACCAGCTCAGGCAGTATTAATGAGGTGTTTGATTTATTACAACATGCGCAAGTATCCATTGTCGGTGAAGTTACGCATAGTGTTGAACATTGCCTATTAGCGATGCCTGGCACGGAGCTTTCTCACATCAACAAAGTGTTTGCTCACCCTCAGCCTTTTGCTCAATGCAGCCGCTTTATCCAAGGTTTGGGAGATATTCAGCATGAAACCTGCGACTCAACCTATCACGCCTTAAAATCAGCTGTTGAAACACCTAACAGTGCCGCAATTGGTTCAGCACAAGCCGGTAAAAATGTTGGCCTAGAGGTTGTTAAGTCAGGTCTTGCTAACCAAAGTGAAAATCATAGCCGCTTTATCGTTGTAGCACGTAAGCCGTTACAAGTTTCAAAGCAAATTCCGACCAAAACCAGTTTAATTATGGCTACAAAACAACAAGCCGGTTCGTTGGCAGATGCACTGATGATTTTTAAACATCATCAGATCAATCTCGTAAAGCTTGAATCTCGCCCTGTACCTGGTAACCCATGGGAAGAAGTGTTTTATGTCGACCTTGAAGCGAACCTTGATGACTTACATGTGAAACAAGCGCTCGAAGAGCTAAAAGAACACACCCAGTACACCCGTGTATTAGGCTGTTATCAAAGTGAATCATTACAAGCAGTAAGCGTTTAATCCACTTTATTCTATTAGTTAAATAAAGGAGCCAACAGGCTAATGCTGATCAGTTAAGAAGTTGATCAGTTGACCGATCAGAATGATCATTCACAATCCGTAGTTAGGCAACTAACT